>JBDOLX010000001.1 GCA_039832905.1 Desulfurobacteriaceae bacterium
AGACTTCAGGTATGGAGTCAACTAAGATCAGTTGACGCTTTGGATATTCAAAACGGCAAAATAGTAATGTATGAATTCAGCACATTTAGAGATTTAATTGAGTATCTCAAAGATACTGATTTCACACAAAAACAAGCTTTTATAAAACAACTCGAGGAAAAGTTAGAAAATGATCTATTTTCAGAGTATAGAGAGAAGTTATTTGAAAGTCTTTTTCTTCTGTCTGTTTTAGGAAGAAATCTTAATGGAAGTAGTATTGAATTCAAAATAGTTGTTTGTGCTGAAAGAAAAGAAGATATAGTTTTCTACGAACATTTGAAAAAGAAATTGAAAAAACATTTAGCTAATAAACTTCAGTCCTTATTTCCTTCAGGAGGAAACGATAAAGTTGTAGTGTTTGTAAGTTAAATATCTTCAACATTTTCTATAGAAAGCTGACCAAAAAGCTTTTTTAAATAAGGAAGTTCCATGTAGATTTTGTTTACTGTCTGAGCTATTCGTTCGTAGTCGTCCTCATACTCGTGAGCTATAGCATTACGGATATTCTTGAGCTCAAACCACTTTTCGGGAGATATATCAAAACCGAACTTTTCAAGCAAGTTAACCACATCAAGCATGGGTAAATGGTAAACATTTTCGCCTTTTAGGGAGAGGTAAACTCTAAAAAGCTTTCCAAGAGAGTCCTGAAGTTTTGAAAATCTGTAAGCTATCTGATCCAAAGCCATAGTTCCATCTTATCTTTCAAGTAAGGAACTTAACATCTGTTCTTTTTCCAAATACCTCTTCTGCAGTTTCTTTAATAGCAAGAATCTCAAAGTCGTTTAGTCTAACCTTTGTCATTTAAAATCTCATTAACCGTTTCTTCTGCTGCTTTTGTGCAATCGTTTACGCCAACTCCTTTATACGCATTATTGCAAAGGAAAAGATTTCCAACACTTTTTGCAAGTTTAAATATTCTTTCAACTTTTTCAGCATGTCCAACTGTATAGTGTGGAATGCCTTTTTCGTGTTTAAAAACCTTTATCTTTTCTGGATAGTGGCGAATTTTCATTATTCTTCTTAGTTCCTTTAAGGCAATCTTGACAAGTTCATCTTTAGAAAGTAGAGCAAGTTCTGGCTGTCTTGCCCCTCCTATCATAACTCTTAAAAGAGCTTTTCCCTCTGGAGCTCTATTTGGAAAAACGGAACTATCCCAAAGGCACCCCAAAATTTTTCTCTTTTCATTCCTTGGAATTAAGAATCCAAAACCGTCAAGGTCGTGTCCAAGCCCTCTTTTCTCAAATCCAAAGGCAATAACAGAGATTGGAGAATATTCTATGGACTTTAAAAGAGTAGACAACTCTTTATCTACGTTCTCTAAAAGCTTCCCACTAACATAAGAAGGCGTTGAAAGAACAAGGTAATCAAAAGTTTCACTAGCTGTGCTACCATTAGCCCTATACTTAACCTTCCATCCACTTTTATCTTTAGAAACTTCTAGAACCTCAACCCCTTTTAAAATGGAATCTTCTAAAGCTTTTTCCAAAGAATCTATAAGGTCTTTTACTCCCCCTTTAAAGGATGTGAGAACTCCGCCAGGACCTGCCGGACCACTTGCAGCTTTTCCCTTCTTCTCTGCTTCTTTCATCTTGGCTATAAGACCCTTTATAAGTCCTCCATACTTTTTCTCAAGGTAGTAAATTGCAGGGAAAGAAGCTTTAAGACTTAACCTGTCAGAATCACCGGCGAAAATTCCTGCAACCATAGGATCTAAAAGTTTCTCAAGAGCTTCTTCTCCTATTCTACGCTTTGCAAACTGGGATAAACTTTCATCTATATCCTCTTTCTTTGGAGGAACTAAAAACTCGCTGAGCAATCTTAACTTTCCTTTCCAAGAAAGAAGGTAGGAAGCCAAAAATGCAATAGGATTTTCAGGGAGTCTAACAAGTCTTCCATTTGTATAAATAAACCTCTTTCTTGCTTTGTTAGAGCTCCTATAGAGTTTATCCTCTATCCCTAAAGCTTTTACAAGGTTTAAGGTGTGAGGCTTTCCGTCCAAAAACCCATTTGGACCAGTTTCTATAATAAATCCGTCCTCATAGACGGTTCTCATTTTTCCACCAACAGTTTTTTCCTTCTCAAAAACTTTAACAGGAACACCACTTCTTTTTAAATAAAACGCAGTAGCTAAACCGGAAATTCCAGCACCAATTACTGCTACTTTCACGAGTCCTCCACACTTTTTTATTCTTTTCTCATTTTATCAACTTCTGAAGTTAAAGCTTTTATGAGAAGAGGGTGTTTGTGATCTAACTTCACTCTCGAAAGCCTGAGGCCCAAATTTTCAGCAAGCTCTTTGTATTCAATGTCAAGTTCAAAAAGAGTTTCTATATGTTCCGAGACGAAACTTATAGGAAAAACCAAGACCTCTTTAATCCCGTTTTTCGCAAGTTTTTCTAATGTTTCCTCTACAGAAGGCTCTAACCATTCAATCGGACCAACTTTACTCTGGTAAGAAATTTCAAAAGGAAAACCTTTAAATTTTTCCATTACCAAGTTAACGGTTCTTTCTATCTCTTTAACGTAGATATCTCCTTGTTCTACAAAGTATTTAGGAAGACTGTGTGCAGAAAAAAGAATAAATGGCTCTTTTAACTTTTGAATTTCTCTCTCTATTAATTCCTGAATCCACTTGATGTAGAACAGGTTATCACACCACGATTTTGTAAAAACAAAGTTTACTTTCCCTTGTAAGTACTTCCTAACATCTCTAATACACGCTCCAGCCGTTGCTCTTGAGTAATGGGGATAGAGTGTAAGAACATAAAGCTTTTCAGGTTTAAACTCCAAAATTTCTTTAACCACTTTTTCTAAAAGAGGTTCAGAATAAAGCATTCCAACAAAAGTTTTTATTCCTGTTTCTTCTTCTAAGATTTTTGCCTGTTCTTGGGTATATTTCACTAGAGGGCTTCCACCACCAATTGCCTTATACTGAGGTTTCACTTTTGGAGCTCTAAAGGTTGAAATTAAAAAAGCTAAAGGTTTTTGTAAAAATGCTGGAACTCCAAAGTTTATAAGGTCTCTATCGGAAAAAAGCTTATAAAGAAAAGGGCGAATTTCTGAAAGATTTGAAGGTGCTCCCATGTAGGTAAGAAGAACAGCTTCTTTCATCTATTCTCCAATTATCTTGATGATAACTCTCTTTGGTCTTTGACCGTCAAATTCAGCGTAGAAAATCTCTTGCCACGGTCCTAAATCCAGTTGCCCGTTAGTAATTGGCAAAACGACTTGAAGATGGGTAAGTAAGTTTTTAAGGTGGGCGTCTCCGTTATCCTCACCTGTTCTGTGATGTTTATAGTCGGGTCTAAATGGGGCTAAGTTCTCAAGCCATTCCCAAATATCTTCGTGAAGTCCCTCCTCATCATCCTGAATAATTACTGCAGCAGTTAAATGCATTGCTGACACAAGACAAAGTCCTTCTTTAACCTTAGACTTTTCAACGGCTTCCTTTACTTTGTCTGTAATTCTTATGAGTTCCCTTCTATTTTTAGTGTTAAAAACAAGGTATTCTGTATAAGCTTTCATCTTTTGTCCTCTTTTTGGTGTTTCAAAATCTGCAAAGTATTATATTATTTCTCACACACAGAAAGGAGTTTCTGACAATGAGGAAGACTCTTTTAGTTTTTTTAATTCTTACAAAAGCCAGTTTTGGACTTACCATAGATGAGCTAAAAAAACTAATAGATGAAAAATCGTTGGATATTGCAAGCGGAAAAGAAGCTGTTAAAAAAGCAGAAATTTCAAAAGAAGCCACTTTTAGAGAATACTTTCCAAGAATATCCTTAAACGCCGAATTTGACAAGATATATCCCTATACGACTTTTCCCAAAGAAACTTGGAATGAACAGTACATACTTGGAGTTTCGGTAAGCTCAAACCTTTTAAACTTTCAGAGAAACATCAAACTTAAAATGGATAAAGTTCAGATTTCTTTAACGAAAGAAAACATAAAAACTAGTCGTTTAAATCTTTACTTTGAAGGAATATCAAAACTCTTAAAGCTAAAAGCTTTAGAGAAGACAATAAAGATAAGAAAAGATCTCTTAAAAAGTAGTCGGGAGATTCTAGCAATTTCTCAGGAAAAGTATAAGCAAGGGTTAGCTTTAATTACGGACGTGCTTAAAGCAAAAGCCAACCTTGAAAATGCAAAAAACTCTTTACAGAAAGCAAAGAAAGAGTATGTAAAAACTTTTAACGGACTTAACGAACTTGTGGATTTTGTCCTAAGAGAAGATGAAAAGCCTGAAGTTGAACTTTTGGAAAGACTAAACCTTCCTAAGGTAGATATCTTAGTTCAAGAAGCTTTGAAAAAAAGACCTGAAATTTTGAGTTTAAAAAAGGAAATTGAAATTTCAAAACTCAATGTGGAGCTCCAGAAGAAAACGCTATCTCCCCAACTCACCGTAAGTGCTTCCTATAGCAAGATGGATACAAAGTTTTTTCCCGAAAATGACAACTTTAACTTTTCTGTGAGCCTCAACTTTCCTATTTTTGACAGTGGAGAAACAAAGCTTAAAACATTGGCAAGTCAAAAGGATTTAAAGATTAAACTGATATCCTTGAAAAAACAAGAGAATGCTATTAGAAGGGAAGTGCTCAACGCTTTTGAAGAAGTGAGATCTGCTATAGTCGAGGCAGAATCTGCAAAAGCGTTCCTGTGTTTTTCAAAGAAAGCTTACGATAGAACCTTTGCTGAATATAAAGCTGGTGTATCAGACATAACAACACTCTTACAAACTTTTCAGAACCTAAAAGAAGCAGAGGAAAATTATATCAGTGCCCTCTTGAACCTCAATATTTCTTACTATTCCCTTAAAAAGGCAACTGGTGAACTCATTGGAGGTAAGGAATAGTGAAAAAAGCGATTTTAATTCTTCTTGTTCTTCTCGGTATAGGAGGATTCTACTTTGCAAAGTCAAAAAAGAAAACGGAAATAA
>JBDOLX010000002.1 GCA_039832905.1 Desulfurobacteriaceae bacterium
ATTTTATTTAATCCTCCATAAAATTCAAAATTTTTTACCTTCTTTTTTATGTCCAACAAAAGTCCTTTAATGTAAATATTTTTGTCTGCATTTTCCCATTGTTCTAAAACAATAGATTTGATTGTTTTTCTGTAGATTAAGTCTTTTATCCTATAAAGGTAAAGAAGAACTCTTCCTCTTTTTTCTCTATCTCTAAATTCTAAAGAAGGCATAATAGAATCCATCTTTTCAAACTTTAAATTTTTATTACCAAGGAGAACTGTATTGTTTTTTAAGTACATTTCTTCAAATGAAGGAGCTCTAACAGCTCTTCCTAAGTTCAGTTTTAATGAAAGTTTTTGAGAAAGTTTATAAAGGTGTGAAAAAGAAAATGTAGCTGCTGTTCCGACATCGCTAAGACTGTCTAATCTGAGGTTTAAAAGTGTAGAAGTTTTATCTCTTATAAGCTGATACTGAAAATATGGAGAAAAAGTTGTTCTACTTGCTTTCTCCATTAGATGTTCTGAAGGAGGAAGTTCTTGATAGGGGATAATCTGGGTATTCCATATGTTGGATAGATCTACTTCAGAAGGATGAAAGTTTGCAGAAAGTTTATAGTCGTAAAGTTTTACGTAAGATATTTCCAGTCCTATCCCAAATTTTCCGTAAGGAAAGATATGGGTCAAGTAACTTCCGAGTCCTAAGTTCTTCGTATATCTCTCTTCACTTAGATAAAAAGTTTGAGGATAGATAATAAAATTCTTTTTCAGATAGAACCAATTGATGTGGATATGAAAGTCAAAGGAACCTTCTTTTTCCTCTTTCTTATACCCCAAAGTATTGAGAACAGCGAATCTGTTTGCTGAAGGATTTTCATTATTTAGAGTAAGACCAACAATGTTTATTGGATTCTCATTATACTTGCTAACTCCATAAAGTTTGGCATAGAAATTTCCTTTGTTAAGTTTCACATAATAAGTGAAATGTCTAAGATATGAATCAAAGTTTCCACTTCTTCCTAACCAGTCTGTATAGGACTTATCAGGACCTTTGTCTTCCCTGTAAATTAGGGATATTATTCCGTTAAAATCGTTTCTCTCAAAACTTTTCATTAGGAAACTATCGTTTGACCCACTTGTGCTGATCGCCATTCCTACCTTTGCGTTCTTTACGTCCTCAGAATTGTAGGTTATGAGGTTGATGATAGCTAGACAAGAGTTAACTCCGTAAAGAGAAGTCATAGGACCATATACTATTTCAACTCTCTTTACATTATCTAGAGAAATATTGTTATTGGAACTAAAAGAGGATCCATTTGTGGGATCTGCAATTGGAAAGCCGTCTATAAAAACTTGAATTTTTTCTGAAAAATAGCTTTGTTTAAGTCCAAATAGACCTACAGCCCAAAGATATAGTTGGCTTTTATATACATAGAATTCAGGTAGATGTTCTAAAAGCTCAAAAAGGTTTTTAGCCCCTAACCTTTCTATTTCTTCTCTTGTTATAACTTTTACAAAACGGGGAGTTGAAGTATATGATGTGAGTTCTTTAGTTGCAGATATTATCTTAAGTTCATTTTCTACCCAGAAGTAAGATTGAGGGGGACTTAAAGCAAAGGAAGGGATTGCAACAAACAAAGCCAAGAAAATAAAGAAGAATTTAACCACACCATCCCCCGCGCTATCGGAGAATTTTTATCAAACATTCTCTTACATAGTCAATCTCTTCATCAAAAACGGTTCTCATGTCCAGTAAACATATTTCATTTTTTATTCTTGAAATTATTGGTATCTCTTGATTTCTTAAAGTTTGTTCAAGTTCTTGTAAAGATAGTTTCTTGGGTTTTATTCCTATACAAAAAGTTTTTAATTTCTGTAAAGGTAGGGCTCCACCTCCTACTTCCGATTCATCCTCAACAATGTCTATTTCAGCCTCAAGATCTTCCTCTTTCAGTTTGAAATAAATGTTTTCAGCTTTTTTCTTTATATCCTCTAAACTTTGAGAAAGTAAATACCAAGTAGGAACTTCTTTTAACGCCTTCTCTTCGTCCAAGTAATACATTAATGTCATTTCAAGGACCGCAAGAGTCATTTTGTCTATTCTCAATGCCCTATTTAAAGGATGTTTTTTTATCTTTTCTAGATACTCTTTCTTTCCAAGTATTATTCCAGCTTGAGCTCCTCCAAGGAGTTTGTCTCCACTAAAAGAAACTACATCTACTCCCGCTTTTAGTACATCTTGAACGGTTGGTTCATAAGAGAGTCCTATTTTTCTAACATCTATGAAACTTCCACTTCCAAGATCTTCATAAACAGGAATGCCGTACCTCTTTCCAAGTTCAACAAGTTCTTGCGTTTTTACAGATTCCGTGAAGCCTAAGATTTTGTAGTTGCTTGTGTGTACTTTAAGAATTAGTCCAGTTTTTTCATTTATTGCATTTTCATAGTCAAATAGGTGGGTTTTGTTGGTAGTTCCTACTTCTTTAAGAATTGCTCCACTTTGGATCATTACATCTGGAATTCTGAAGGATCCTCCAATTTCTATCAGCTCTCCTCTTGAAACTATGACCTCTTTCCCTTTTGCAAGAGCTGATAAAACCAAGAGAACAGCTCCTGCATTGTTATTAACTACACAAACATCCTCTGCACCTGTTAGTTTCTTTAGAATCCACTCTAAGTTTCTGTACCTAAGTCCTCTTTTTCCTTTTTGAAGGTCGTATTCAAGGTTGGAGTATCCTGTTATCAAGTTCGCAAGATGTTCGGCCACTTTTTTTGAAATGGGAGCCCTACCAAGGTTTGTATGAAGAACAACTCCCGTTGCGTTTATTACCTTGTGTAACTTTGGTTTTGTTAATTTTTTAAGTTCTTTGATTATTTCCTTTTTTATTTCTTCTAGATTTAAATCTTTTCTTTTTCCTTCCAGTATCTCCTTTCTTACTTTTTCAAGAGTAGTTCTTATAGCATCAACAAGAAAAGTCTTAGGAAAATCTCCTAAAGTTGAAAGCAATTCTTCATCTTTTAAAAATAAGTCAACCTTTGGAATTTTCCTTAATAGTTCCTTTTTCAAGCAACCTCCTTATAAGATCTTAAAGATAAGGACAGCCAAAGGCTGCCTTTATCTTCTATATGCTTAGTTCAGCATATTGGCTTCTACCCATTTTATAAAGGTCGTTTTCGTAAATATCATTTACAACAAAAGCTGGAAAATCTTCTACTACAAGTCTTCTTACAGCTTCTGGTCCAAGGTCTTCGTAAGCAATAACTTCACTTGACTTTACACACCTTGCAAGGTAAGCAGCAGCTCCTCCCACTGCTCCAAAATATACTCCCTTAAACTTCTTTATAGCTTCAATTACTTCTTGATTTCTTGATCCTTTACCTATCATTCCTTTAAGACCTGCTTCTAAAAGTTTTGGAGCGTATGGATCCATTCTGTAGCTAGTAGTTGGACCAACAGATCCAATAGGTTTTCCTGGTTTAGCAGGAGCAGGACCTGCATAGTAGATAATTTGTCCTTTTAGATCAAACGGAAGTTCTTCCCCTTTTTCTAAAGCTTCAACTATTCTCTTATGAGCTGCATCCCTTGCAGTGTAAATAATTCCAGAAATAAGAACGAGATCACCAGCTTTGAGGTTCTCTATCACAGTATCGTCCAATATAGGAGTAGTAATCTTTATTGCAGACATGCCAAACCTCCTTGCCTTTTAAGATACCCAAAGTATAACAAACAGGGTTAGATTTTCCTCGAAAATTTTTATAAGGAGTGAGAGAATGAGGGAATATTTCGCCTTCTTCGTAATAGCTGTTTTATTTCTTCTATCCCCACTAAGCTGTATGAATACTGACATTTCATCTAATACCGAAAAAGGGAATTCATCTATACTCCGTAAGAGTGAACAAGAAGAAAAAAAAGAAAAGAAAAGAGCAAATAAACCATTGGTGATAAATAATCCAACAGTTGAAGACATTATTCCTATTGATTGTGAAAACGTTCTTCCTGTTATTTATTCCCACGTTAAGTCCTTAAAGGAACTAACTCCTAAAGACAGAAAGAAAAAGTTTGTAGATGTTCTTTTGCCAGAAATTTTAATTGCAAACGAAGAGATTAGAAAGGAAAGGAATTTCTTGCTTTCTATTCTTAAGAAAGAAATTTTGTCTGAAGTTGAAAAGGAGAAATTGGAATATTTAAAGGATAAGTATAGAACCGATGATATGGCAGAACTTCTGAGAAGAGTGAATACAATTTCTCCAAGTCTTATTCTTGCTCAAGGAGCAATAGAAAGCGGTTGGGGAACTTCAAGGTTTTTCACAGAGGGAAATAACGTTTTTGGTATGTATGCGTTTAGACCTTCTAACAAGAAATTAAAAGCTAAAGAAAAAGATGTTTATCTTAAAGTTTATGATGATATTTTGGATTCTGTAAGAGATTACATTTATAATCTCAATGTAGGTTGGGCATACGAAGAGTTTAGGAGAGAAAGAGAAAAAGGTTCTAACATTGATAATCTGATAAAAGCTCTTACTTTCTATTCCACCCAGAGAGAATCCTACGTGAGGTTGTTAGAAAATGTTATCAAGAGTAATCGTTTTACTGCTTATGATAATTGCACTCTTTCAAAGTAAAGTAAAAGGAGAATATGCTACTATCTTTATTTATCATAGATTTGACGATGTTCGATATCCTTCAACTTCAGTATCCTTAGAAGATTTTGAAAAGGAACTTAAGTTTCTAAAAGAAAATAATTACAATGTAATTTCACTTAAAGAACTTTACGATATTATAAGTAAAAAGGGTAAAATACCTCCTAAGACCGTTGTTATCACCATAGATGATGGATATAAAAGCACAATAAAAGCTTTCAGACTACTAAAAAAGTACAATTTTCCATTTACTGTTTTCTTATACATGGAAGCAATAGATAGATATCCCGATTTTTTGACCTTAAAACAGATAGAGGAAATAAAAAAGTATCCCAAAGCTTCTTTTGGAAATCACCTTTATAGTCACAAAGATCTTGCAAAGTTAAGGGTACATTTAAATGAGAAGGAATATTTAAACTTTCTGAAAAGAGAACTTGCGCTTTCAGAAAATAAGTTTATAAAAATCTTTGGAAGGAAACCAGAGTTTTTAGCTTTTCCTTACGGTAGCTACGATAGAATAAGTGTTTCCTTCTTTAAGAGAAAAGGTTATAAGCTCCTTCTAACTCAAGATAGAGGGAATTATGACGGCAAAAGTCTACTTGCTCCAAGAATGGCACTAGTTGGAGGACTTTCAAGGTTCAAGAATTTCAAAAGGTATTTAAATATCGAACCTCTACCTATTAAAGAACAATATCCTCCTTACGGACTTTTGGAAAAGAATCCTACGAAAATTTATTTCAATCTAACTAACGGAAAAAATTACAAGAACTGTTCTATCTACGTTTCAGAGTATGGATGGCTGAAAGTAAAAAGGTATAAAGATACGGTAATAACTGCTAATGACGTTGACTTTAGGAAATTAAAAAATAGGATAGGAATTAGGTGTTTTAATATAAAGAGTGGGAAATTGGCTGAACATTTTTTCTTAGTTATAAAAGCCCCACAAGGGGGCAGGAGAGTTCTAAGATAGGATTTCATCAATAGTAATAACGTCTCCAACTTTTCCAGCAATGTCTGGTCCTGGCTTGAGGGTTTTCTTACCAGGTCTCCAGTTAGCCGGACAAGCTTCGTCCGGATGTTCGTAAACGTACTTCCACGCGTCAAGTTGTCTTAAAAGTTCGTTTACGTTTCTACCAACTGGTAGGTTAAGAACTTCTTCTGCTACTATAATGCCGTCTGGATTAATAATAAACCTTCCTCTTCTTGCAATTCCTGCATCTTCCATGTATACGCCGTATTTTCTAGCGACTTCTCCTGTCGGATCAGCACCGAGTAAGAATTTAACGTTCTTCATAAGAGGTTCTACCTTGCAGAAGATTTGGTGGCTAAATACTGTGTCTGTAGAGATAGCGAGAACTTCTGCTCCACGTGCTTTGATCTCATCGTATTTCGCTGCGACCGCAGCGAGTTCTGTTGGTCAGACAAATGTAAAATCGGCTGGATAGAAGCAGAGAACTAAGAATTTCCCTTCGTTGTTTGGAACGTAGTCGGAAAGCTTAACCTTATCATACTTGTCGTTTACAGGATCGTAAACCTGTACTTCAAACTCTGGAGCCTTTTGCCCTACAAGAGCCATATCTTTCCTCCCTGAAAGTGTTTTTCAAATTTAAATTAATATCACCTATAGATAAATCAACTATTGTTTGGATAGACTATATCTATAATTTTGATCTGCAAAACTTCATAAAGGAGTTTTTCGTGTTCAGGACTGTAGAGAAGAAAGTTGAAGAGCCACAAAAGCTAATTGATATAGTGTCTGCAGAAGTTGAAAGCAGGAAAAAAGCAAAAAAGATCATAGATGAGGGTTTATGTTCAGTAAACGGCGTTAAGAATCTCTATTACAGGAAACTTGTAAAACCTCAAAGTATTGTCAGATTTTCGGTTCCTGAATTCCTTTTTAAGAAGAAAGATTTTCAAATTCTTTTTGAAGATGAATACTTAATAGTTGTAAACAAACCTCCATTTATTAATAGCAATAAAGATTTTCCCAACATAGAAGTTCTTTTAAGAAAAAAGTATAAAGATGCCTTGGTAGTTCATAGACTTGATAAACATACTACTGGAGCTCTCATTGTTGCTAAGTCAAAAAGGGTGTTTGATCTTTTTGTTGATCTTTTCAAAAAGAGGAAAGTCAAGAAGATTTACACTGTACTCGTAGCAGATGAAATTTCAAAAAAGAAAGGAAGAATAACCATTCCTTTAGATGGAAAGGAAGCAGTTACAAATTTCAGATTAATAGAAGATTTGGGATCAACTTCCCTCTTAGAGGTAGAAATCTTAACTGGAAGAAAACATCAAATAAGGAAACATTTTTCCTTTTTAAGCCATCCTGTCGTAGGAGAGTTTAAATACTGGAAAAGAAGATTTAAAAACCCTCTGCACCTTTTTGCTCCAAGGATTATGCTACATGCGAAACTTATAGCCTTCCCTCATCCAGTTAATGGGAGAACGGTTAGGGTAGAAGCTCCCCTTTTTAAAGATTTTGAGGATTATTTAGAGTTTTTAAAGAAAGGGGGAAGCATCCCCCAAAGTTAACGTTCAAGGAATATGCTTAAATCTATATCGAGACCACAGTTTCTAAGTTTCCTAAGAGCTTTAGATTCTATCTGCCTTATTCTTTCTCTAGTAACCTTTAATTCTTTTCCTACCTGTTCTAGCGTATGTTCTGGATAACCATCAAGTCCAAAACGAAGTTTTAAAACGAGAGCCTCTCTTTCACTAAGTTGAGATAGCAGTTGGGATACCTTTTCCTGTAGATCCTTTTTGATAACCTCATTTTCAGGGATTGGGCTTTTGGTATCCTCTATAAAGTTTCCAAGTGTGCTGTCTTCATCATCCCCAATTGGGGTTTCAAGAGATACCGGCTCCTGAGCAAGTTGCATAATGGAGCGAACTTTAGATGCTGGCATTTTTAATCTTTCAGCAATTTCTTCAGGTCTAGGTTCTCTTCCCATCTCTAAAAACATCTGACGAGAAGTTTTTATTACTTTGTTAATTGTTTCTATCATATGCACGGGAATTCTTATTGTTCTCGCTTGGTCTGCGATTGCTCTTGTAATTGCTTGTCTTATCCACCAAGTAGCGTAGGTACTAAACTTGTATCCACGTCTATACTCAAATTTATCAACAGCTTTCATTAGTCCAATGTTTCCTTCCTGAATTAAATCTAAAAAGTGAAGTCCCCTGTTTATATACTTTTTAGCAATACTTACTACAAGTCTTAGGTTCGAACGGACAAGAGTCTGTTTAGCTTCTTGGGAATCTTTTTTGTAGAAATAAATCTTTTCAGCAAGGTCGTAAAAGGTTTTTAAGGGCATATGTAAGGATTCCATAACTTGTTTGTAAGTTTCCTTTGTATCAAGATATTTTTTAACCATTTTCTTTATTTCTCTGGTTGTGTATTTAGAAGAATCTATCTTTTCTCTTACGTCATCATCGTCCAAACGAGTGCAGATTTCCTCTATAGGAACTCCCAAGAAGGAGAGTTTTCCGCTGAGCTTTTGTAGACTCTTTTCACTTTTCTTGAGAATTTTGTACTTACAGTAAATATCTTCAGCCAACTGTTCGTAGATAGAGTAAGAAAGGGGGAGTTGTCTTAGAAGACAGTTAACTTTAGCCCATGTTCTTAAGAACTCCCTTTTTACTTCTTTGTTTCTCTTACTTCTTTGGTACTGCTTTTGGAGTTTCTCTAACTTAGGAAGTAAACTTTTTAT
>JBDOLX010000003.1 GCA_039832905.1 Desulfurobacteriaceae bacterium
TTAGTACGATAAGGAAAACTCTAAAAAAGATCCTTAAAGGGGAAAAAGGCGAATTAGAAGTTCTCAAATCTATTTCTTCTTTATTAGAAGAAGGTGATCTTAAAGATCCAAACTTTCTTATACTGAATAGAGTTGTGATACCTGATGTTACAGGATCTAAGGAGATAGATTTACTTCTCCTGCATCCTGTTTTGGGTATCTATGTGATAGAAGTAAAAAATTGGGATAGTTTGGAGCATTTAGTTGATGATAATCTATTTAAATCTGTGAGAGAAAAAGCAGATATCTTGAAAAGTTATATAAACGATAATCTAAAGACTCTTCCGATTAATATTGAACATAGAGTTGTCTTTCCTTCAATATCTTCCAAAGAAGGAGAAAAATTTTTTGAAAAACACCCATCTTTCAAAAGGTATAAAAATCATACTTTCTTTAAGGATGACCTTTCAAGTAAAGAAAACTTTCGCCGTTTCTTTAATTCGTCCTCAAGCGTTGTTCCCACGAGGGAACAATTCATTGACGTAGTTAAACTCTTAGGAGGAGAGAAAAAAGGTATAGAAAAAATAATCCCTATTTTGTCAAAAGGGAAAATTTCTTTCTTTGATTACAAACAGCTTTCTGTATTGAACGGCTACACAGGTGGATTTAGGATTATTCGTGGCGTAGCAGGAACAGGGAAAACAGTAATTCTGATTAACTTTATTGTTAGTAGACCTAGGGAGAAATTTTTAGTTATTTGTTTCAACAGAAAGTTAAAAGACGCCATCGTAAGAGAGCTAAAAAAACTTAAAAGGTACGATAAAAATGTTTACGTTTATTCTTTGTTTGAATTTTTAAAAGAGATTGGATTTGATTTCAATAAATTTAATCTAAGCACCAAAAGTTCAATAGAAGAGAAGTATAAACGTTTTGAAACAGAAGAAGCTATACAGGAATTCAGGAACAAGCTTAAACAATACCTCCGTTCTAACCCCATAAGTATTTTCCTGTGTGATGAAACACAGGATATGCCTCCAGGATTTATGAGAGCAATGTTAGAAGAGATTAAGAACTGCATCTTCTTTATTGATGAAGGGCAGAAGTTCTATCCGTATACGATGAATAGTGTGAGAGACATCTTCTACCATCCCATGTTTAAAGAAGAGATTTCCATGAGAGGAAGAGTAAGGAACCTCAAAACGATTTACAGAACTCCTTCCAACTTAGCAAAGTGTGCGCTTGAAATACTTTCTTTAGATAAGACAATAAATAACTATTACAGGAAAGCAAGATATATAGAAAACAACTTGTTATCCGATATTAGTTATGTCCTTGAAGAAGGGAAAATTTTCTTAGGAGATTTTAATGATTTTGACAAAATATTAGAAATCGTAGAGAAACTTCCTAAAGACAAGAAAACTTACATATTGGCTTATACGAAGAAAATAGCTAACAGTATTAATAATCTCCTTGAAAAAAAGAATATTTCAAATGCTAAGGCACTTCCTTTACAGGGGGTTAAAGGGCTTGAAGCAGACAATATTATCATCCACGGTTTTGATTGCTTTTTAGAGAAGAGCTTTGAAGATCCTAAGGAAAGAGAAATACTCTTTAGGAAAACCTATGTTTTGATGACAAGAGCCAGAGAGAAGCTCTTTTTGTCCATAAAAGAAAGTTCTTATGCAAAAATTGAAAAGGTTCCAGAGCTCAAGAAAATAATAGAGATACTTAGAAAATACTCGGAGTTGTATAGTCCTGAAAAACTTATAGTTTCTTTTGAATCGTTAGAAGGAAATAATGGGGGTAATAAGGG
>JBDOLX010000004.1:0-361 GCA_039832905.1 Desulfurobacteriaceae bacterium
CATCGTTTCTGGCGAGTGACCCCACGGAGACATGAAGAATTGTAAAGTCTTATCTCCCAAAGAGATTGTGCCTCTATCTTCGATGACTTCAAAAACTTCTTCTTTAAGATCTAAAAGATCTATAAGCATAGCTTTACATTTTTTGTTAGTAACGACTTTAGCCTCAGGAAAGCGCTTTAAAACTTCAGGAATCATTCCTGAATGGTCTTGTTCTGCATGGTTTGAGATTATGTAGTCAATCCTTTCAACGTTTAATTCTTCCAAGTTTCTAAGAAGCTCTTCACCCTTATGAGGTTCAACGGTATCTATTAAAGCGGTTTTCTCACTTCCAAAAATAATGTATGAGTTATAACTCGTTCCA
>JBDOLX010000004.1:371-5152 GCA_039832905.1 Desulfurobacteriaceae bacterium
GAAACAAGCTCATCAAAGAGAACTCTGTCCCAATCTATTGCTCCTACCCAAAAGACGGTTTCCTTTATCTTTTTTACAGCCATTACTCCTCCACAGGTTCAAAATCTTCCTTTCCTACTCCACACCAAGGGCAAGTCCAATCGTCTGGAAGTTCACTAAAAGGAGTTCCTGGAGGTATTCCGTTGTCAGGATCTCCAACTTCTGGGTCATAAACGTAACCACAAGGAACACATCTATACTTTTTCATAGTTTCCTCCCTGGGGATAAAAGTTAAAGAAACAGAATTCACACAGTATCTAACGTTCTTTTTGGTTAACCCTTCCCCATAAAAAACGTGTCCAAGATGAGCTCCACAGTTTGAACAAATGATTTCTATCCTATCGTCTGGGAATTCTTCAGGGATTTCTTTAACAGTCCCTTTAATACAGTCATCAAAAGATGGCCAACCGGACGTACAAAAGAACTTATGTTCACTTTTAAAAAGGGGAGAACCACACCTTTTACAAAGGTAGATTCCTTCTTCAAAATGGTTCCAATACTTACCGGTAAAAGGAGGTTCTGTCCCCTTTTTAAGAATTACCCACTTTTCAAAGTTGGTAAGGTAATCATCTCTGAATTTCTTTTTCAACTACGACCTCTTTTTTTATCCTTGAGATAAGCTCTTCAAAAGCTGGTAGGACATCTTTTCTAAACCTTCCTGCTACAACTACTATCATTATGTCGTCTCCAATCTTTAACCTTCCTCTATTTATCCAAACTCTAACAGCCTCAATTCCTTCTCTTTTTTCTATTTCCGAAACTACCTCCTTTAGTTTTTCTTCATCGTAAGAAAGTTCCATCTCCTTTACGCACTCTCCAGTTTTTGAAGTTGACCTCACAACTCCATTGTGAACAAGAACCATTCCAAGATTTTCAGGGTTCGCAGAGTCTTTTACCTCGTTAATCAAAGCATCAATAGATGGCTTCATAAAACTCCTCCTGCCTGTTTATATTAAGAAGACTTCTTCTTCTATAATCTAATATCTCTAATTTTCTAAAATCAAGTCTTTTGCTACTTAAAAATCCATGAAGGTCAGATATTCTGTAGTTTCCTCTTTTGAGAAACTCCTCAACAAATGGTAGATGGACTTTAGAAGCCAAGAAGAAGAGAGAATGTAGAAAATTCCCTTCAGAAATTACGCATGGAGGTGCTTCTTTCGAAAAGGCTTTTAAAACCTCTTTTTTTATAAAAGGAACGTCACCTGGGAGAAAGAGGACTTTTTCGAAAGAAGCATTTCTTAGCCCAGTAATAATCCCATAAAGTGGAGAATGGTCTTTGAAACTTTCTGGAATGAAAGCTACGTCTTTCAAGTAGAGAAATTTATCGCTTGGCTTTCCAACAACTATAACCTCTCCAAGTTCTTTAACACTATCAATAACGTAAGAGATTAAAGGCTTACCAAAAAGGTTTTGAAACAGCTTATCTTTTTTAAACCTCTTGCTTTTACCACCTGCTAGGATACAAACCGTTAGCACTTTAATGTCCTTCTCCCTTTGCCATCTTTAGAGCGTGCTTAACAAGCGGTAAGAACATTTCAAGGTTTTGTTTAACAGCCTTTGAACTTCCGGGAAGGTTAATAACGATGCAATCTTCATTTAAAAATCCAACCTTTGCCCTTGACATTAAAGCTTTTGGAGTGAATCTAACTCCGAGAATTCTCATAGCTTCTGAAAAGCCCACCATCTCTTTTTGCAAAAGATCTTCTGTTGCTTCAGGAGTAACATCCCTCTTGCTAAAACCTGTTCCCCCTGTTGTTATGATAACGTTTGCTCCTTCCTTCTCAAAATTCTTGATAGCCTCTTTTATCTTTTCTTTTTCGTCTGGAACAACAACATAACCAATAACTTTCGCCTTAAAGCTTTCTAAAATTTCCTTTGCAAGAGGACCGCTTTTGTCTTCCCTTTTTCCTTCATAAGCACTATCACTAACAGTAACGACAGCGGCTTTTAGGTTTGATAAGTCTTCTGACCAATCGGATTTTCCACCACTCTTTGAAATAACTTTAACGTCTTCAATAACCATATTTTTGTCAAAAGCTTTGCACATATCGAAAATGTTTAAAAGTGCCATCATAACTGCATTCATAGCTTCAACTTCGTAACCCGTTCTCCAGATACCTCTAACTTCGGCTTCTACTTCTATGTAGTTCTCCCCAACGTTGGTTTTAACCTCTATGTGATCAATCGGAATCGGATGGCAGAAAGGCATAATGTCAGCTGTTTTCTTAGCCCCTATAATTCCGGCAATTTGGGAAGCTGCAAGAACATCTCCTTTTGGAATTTCCTTGCTTAAAATCTTTCTTATAGTTTCCGGAGAGAGTCTAATCTTGCCGACCGCTTTTGCAGTTCTTAGGTTGTCAAACTTTGTTGTGATATCTACTGTTTTCATTACCGTTCCTCCTTGTTATATTTCCAATCTGGATTAATATCATATAAAAACTCCAACTAAACGTGGAGGAAATTGTGTACACAGCATTAGAAGAAAAAGAATTACAGAAACTTACAGATAAACTTCTTAAAGAACTTGAAGGAAAGGATGAAAAGTGGTTTGAAACTCTCTCCGAGGACAAAGCAAGGAAATTAGCGGAAGATTTAAGGAAGGTAATAAGGTATCACGATTATAAATATTACGTTCTAACAAGTCCTGTTATTTCAGATTGTCAGTACGACAAACTTTTTCACGCCCTTGAAAAGCTTGAAAATGCCCATCCTGAAGTAATTACCCAAGACTCTCCAACTCAAAGAATCGCTCCAGCATTTACAGGAGAATTTGAAAAAGTTAAACATCTTGCTGAAATGACTTCCTTAGAAAACACCTACTCACCAGAAGATTTAAGGGAGTGGGATAGAAAAGTAAAAGAGCTACTTGGAAAAGATGAAGTTGAATACATCGTAGAGCCAAAGTTTGATGGAGCAAGCGTTGAGCTTGTTTATGAAGATAACCTTTTGGTAAGGGGATCAACTCGTGGTGATGGAGTTCTTGGGGAAGATATTACTATGAACATAAAAACAATAAGAACAATTCCTTTAAGAGCTCCATTTTCAAAGTTTGGTATAAAAAAGGTCTCTGTTCGCTGTGAAGTTATAATGCCAAAAAGCGTTTTTGAAAAACTTAACAAAGAAAGGGAAGAAAAAGGACTACCCCTTTTTGCAAACCCAAGAAACGCAGCAGCAGGAACGCTTCGCCTTAAAGACCCTTCTGAAGTTGCCAAGAGAAACTTAGACTGCTTTGCTTATCAAATCCTCTTTTCTAGTCCAAAAAATTTATGTGACGATATAAAAACCCAAAAAGAGGCTTTAGAAATATTAAAAGAGACAGGTTTTAAAACTCCACACATTCAAAAAGTCTGTAAAAATATTGATGAGGTTATAGAAACTGTCCTCAAAGCACAGGAAGAAAGAGAAACTTGGGATTTTGAAGCTGATGGAATGGTTGTAAAGGTAAACGACATATGTACTTGGAAAATTTTAGGTGAAACTATGCATCATCCTCGCTGGGCTGTTGCTTACAAATTTCCGGCAAAACAAGCAGTAACGAAACTTTTAGACGTTATCTGGCAGGTTGGAAGAACGGGAGCTCTTACTCCAGTTGCTGTTCTTGAACTGGTAGAAGTTGGAGGTGTAATAGTTTCAAGGGCATCCCTTTTTAATCCAGACTTTATAAAGCAGAAGGACATAAAAATTGGAGACTACGTAATCGTTGAAAGAGCAGGAGAAACAATACCTTATATAGTTGCTCCTATTGTTGAAAGAAGGGAAGAAGATGTTAAAGATGTAGAAGTTCCGACAAAGTGTCCGGTATGTGGTGCACCAATAGTTAAAGAGCTTGACGAGGCTGTTCCAAGATGTCCCAATATAAACTGTCCTGCCCAGCTAAAAGAGCATTTAATCTACTGGGGAAAAGTACTTGATATAAAAGGTTTAGGGGAAGCAACTGCTAGCCTTCTTACAAAGAAAGGACTTGTTAAGTCAATTGCAGATTTATATTACCTGAACGAACTTTTCTTAATGTCTTTACCAGGTTGGGGATACAAAAAAACCGAAAACCTTTTAAAGCAGATAGAAAAGTCAAAGGAAGCACCGTTTTGGAAGAAAATTACAGCTCTTGGTATAAGACACGTTGGAGAGAAAACAGCACAAGTTTTAGCAAGCGAGTTTAAGGACATAGAAGAACTAAAGAACGCTCCTTTTGAAAGACTTGCAAGTTTATCAGGAATTGGAACTATCGTTGCTACAAGCATAAAGAACTTCTTTAAAGCTGAACAAAACATTGAAACTATAAAGAAACTTGAAAAAGCAGGCTTTAAGTTTAAAAGAACTAAAGAAGAGGAAAAAGAGGTTTCTTTACCACAACCTCTTAAAGGTCAAAAGGTTGTCTTTACAGGTGAACTTAAAAACTTTAAAAGAAAAGAAGCCCAAGAGATTATTAAACTCCTTGGTGGAAACCCTACAAATTCCGTTTCTAAAACAACAAGTTTTGTGGTAGTTGGAGAGAACCCCGGTTCTAAATTTGAAAAGGCGCAAAAGCTTGGAGTAAAAATCCTAAATGAAGAAGAGTTCATAAATCTTTTAAAAGAGTTCGCTAAGGATAACCCTGAGCTCAGGAGGATTTTGGAGAATAAGGGAATCAATGTCTAAAAGGTTGGTACAAAAAAAATTTAAGGAGAATTGATATGAAAGTTTCACAGAAATCAGAAGAAATAAAGGACAGGAAGTTAAGGAGAGCTTATGAAAAGGCTTTA
>JBDOLX010000005.1 GCA_039832905.1 Desulfurobacteriaceae bacterium
AAATCGAGTGGTCCTTCAAAAACTTCTGTTTCAATCTTTATCGCCATTTTCCTCTTATCCCCTTATAGCTACAACGAGATTGGCAAATTCGGTAGTTAAGAGTTCTAAAACATCGTCAATAGAGACTATACCTTTTAATTTTCCTTCCTGATCCACAACTATAAGCCTCCTTACAGCGGCTTCTCTAAAAGCTTTTGTTAATTCAAGTAGTGATGCATCTTCATTTATGGTTATTGGGTCTTTTGTCATTACTTCTTTTACCGGAGTTTCAGAATCTTTCCCTTCTCCTACTACTCTTATAGCTATGTCTCTGTCAGTAATTACTCCAACGGGTTTATCTCCATCAAGAATAACAAGACAACCTACCATCTTATCTTTCATTCTTTGAGTTGCAATTCTAACCGGTGTGTCAGGTTCAACAACAACTACTTTTCTTTGAATAAGATCCTTTACAGGCATAGATCCCTCCCTTTAAAACCCATTCTACTCTTTAATTTAATGCCCGGGAGGGAGCAAGAGGAAACTACTCTTTTGAAATTTTCGCTAGGATCAGAACGTATTTTGGATGGTTAATGTTGTACATTTCTGGGAATTTCTCGTAAATAGGTCCAGCGTATATAGTTTTTCCATTTGATTTAACTTCAACAAGGATTGCAGGGTTTAAAGGCTCATTGGAACCAGAAGTATATCCATCACCTAAAACAAGGTGGGGTACGATATAAAGAATTTTTATATCGAGGTCTCCATATTTAACTTCAGAGTCTTTAGATACCTTTTCGGTTTTTACAACCTTTCCTGTGGTTTTATCGACAATTTTGATTGTTGCATGCTTCCAAGTGTTAACAACTTCAGGAGGTATATTTATTGGTTTATCAAACTTTGTGAGATTCTTACCGGAATGAACAGCCATCAGTTCATCATGCCCTTCTGGCATTCCCATATTGCCGTGAATTGGAGGATGTCCCTCTGGTAAGTTATTTACTGGGGGATGTCCCGGTGGCATACCTTCCATCATGCCGTGAGGGTTTTTATCTGCAAGTTCCGTTAAAGGTTTGGGAGCTTTGTTTTCTACTTTTGTTTGTGTTTGGTTTACTTGCGAAACTTTTCCTTGTTCTGTTTCTTCTTTCTTTCCACAGGAAGAAGTAGCAATACCAAAAGCTAAAAAGAACGTTAAAAGAGTTAGACTCTTTTTCATCATTCTCTCCTTTGGGATTTCAAATTTTTCCTAATTTTATCAAAACTCTATTTGATGGATTTTCTTTATCAAAAGAAGTTTTAATATAGATGAAAACTATTTGAATAATAGATTAACTCTTGTTAATATTTCCAAAAAACTCTTTGAAAAAAGGAGTGTTTCCTATGAACAGGAGGGATTTCTTAAAAGCTTTAGGACTGACTTTCCTAATAGGAGAAACCTTAGAAGCAAAAGAACCTTTCAAACCTGTTCTTATCTTTGATGAAACACTATGCATGGGTTGTAAATCCTGTATGGCTGCCTGTAAGCTTGAGAAAGGAAAAAATCTTTTTTGGATAAAAGAAAAAGAAATAGGAAGAAGAATCTTCTTCTATCAAGAAAAAATATGTAGGGAATGCGTTGACCATCCTTGCGTCTTAGTGTGTCATTTTGGAGCTATCCAAGTTAAAGAAGGGGGAATTATCTCCATAGATAGGGAAAGATGTACAGGTTGTGGTTCTTGTGCAAAAGTTTGTCCACATGATGCAATAACTTTTGATGAAGAAAATAAGGCTATAAAGTGCGATTTCTGTTCGGGTAGAGTTTTAAAAGGTGATATTCCAAGATGCGTTGCCGTTTGTCCAAGTGGAGCTTTGATTTTCGGCAATCTCTTAAATCCTCAAGGAAGACTAAAAGAACTTTTAGATTCAAGACCTGAAGTTAGGAAACTCCTTTTGAAACATCAACAAGCAGAGCTTTTCTATAAGCCAACAAAAAGGAATCTTTACAGTTTTGATGAAACAAAGAAAAACTTAGGAAGTAAGGTTGTTAATACTGTTTGCCTTGCTTGTAATGCAAGGTGTGGGCTTAGAGTTTTTGTTAAAGATAACCAAATAGTTAGAGTAGATGGAAATCCTTATCATCCTTACAACAGAGCCGGAAAAGAAATTCCTTACGATACCCCACTTTTTGAAAGCTTTAAGGAAGTTGGAACGACCTGTGCAAAGCCTCAAATGGATGTCGAATACTTGTTTAATCCTTATCGAATTATTAAACCTTTGAAAAGGATTGGGCCAAGGGGTTCTGGGAAGTTTAGACCTATAAGCTGGGAACAGTTAATAAGAGAAGTTTGTGAAGGAGGAAAACTTTTTAAGGAAATTGGTGATGAAAGGAATTATCCAGGAATAAAAGATGTTCTTTCTGATGAACCAATTAATAAAGAAGCTCCAGAGCTTGGGCCAAAGAGAAACCAGCTCGTGTGGTTTACCGGAAGGTCTCAAGGAGGTAGAAGCCACTTTATAAAAAGGTGGCTTTTTAAGGCAATTGGTTCAAAGAACTACATAGGGCACACCGACATATGTGGAATAGGTTTTAGAATGGGCAACTATGCCTTTACTGATGGAAAGGAAGTTGAACTAAAAGCTGACTTTTGGAACTGTAAATATATGCTCATATTTGGAGCCAACATTTATTCAGCCCTTCAGCCAGGAGTAAACACCTCCGGAAGCATAATTGCAAGGAGGATAGCTTCTAAAGATTTAAAAATTGTTATTGTTGACCCAAGAGCTCCAAAAGCCATCGTTCACGCTCACGATTGGCTTCCTGTGAAACCTACAAAAGACGGAGCTCTAGCTCTTGGGATTTTGAGAGTAATGCTTGAGAATGGTTGGTTTGATGAGGATTTCTTATCAATACCTTCCATGAAGGCCGCTAAGAAAAGGAATAGAAACGTTTACACTAATGCAACTCATCTTGTAGTTGTTGATGAAAAGAGAAAGGATTTTGGAAAGTTCCTAAAAGTAGATGGAAAAGAGGTAGTAATAGATTCTAAGACTCTAAAAGCTTTGCCTTTTGACGAGGTTGATGTAGGAGTTTTGGAGTGGGAAGGAGAGGTAAATGGAGTTAAAGTAAAAACTGCTTTTAAACTAATGAAAGAAAGCGTTTTTGAACATTCCCTTGATTTTTATGCAAAGGAAAGTGGAATTTCGGTTGAAAAAATTAAAAAAGTTGCTAAAGAATTTTGGGAACATGCTCCAAAGGCTGCCGCTTTTGCCTATCACGGAGGGGGAAACTACGTTGGAGGAACTTATGCAAGCTATGCAATAGCAATGCTCAACGCTTTAGTTGGAAATGTTAATAGAATTGGTGGATATCTTGGAAAAGGTAAAGGAGTTGCATCTTGGCAGAAAGGTATCTATGACCTCAAAAGTTTCCCAAATTCCAAGAAACCTAAGGGAGTAAAAATATCTAGGGAAAAAGCAAGATATGAAGATTTAACAGAGTTTAAAAATAAAGGTTACCCTTCAAAACTTCCTTGGTTTAGTTTCACAAAAGGGGGATTATCGGTTTCTGCAATTTCCGGAATTGACCAAAAGTATCCTTACCCGATAAAGATACTCATTACTTATTTTTCAAACATCGTTTACAGTATGCCTGGGGGAATAAGATTTATAGAGACTCTAAAAGATCATGATAAAGTTCCCCTTCACATTTCCATAGATACAACCATAAACGAAACAAACATCTATGCCGACTACATAGTTCCGGATATTACCTACCTTGAAGGACATTACGGTTTCTTGACACCACACGCTCCAGGTTGCCACTTTACGGCAGTTAGAACTCCTGTTTTGGAACCTTTAGTTGATAAAACGAGTGATGGAAGACCAATGTGTATGGAAACCTTCCTAATAGATGTAGCAAGGTATCTGAACCTTCCAGGATACGGAAAACGAGCAATTCCTTCAAAAAATGGAAAGCTTTATCCTCTCGTAAAACCTGAGGATTATTACTTGCGAGGTATTTCAAATTTAGCCTTTAACAGTAAAGTGAAGGATGCACCTTACGAAGAAATAAGGTTTGTTGAAGAAAATTACCCTGTTGCAAAACACAAAAGTATCCTTTCTGAAAAAGAGTGGAGAAAGGTTTGCACTATCTTAGTAAGAGGGGGAGTTTTTAAGCCAAGCAAAGAAGTTTTTGATGAATACGGAAACTTTATCTTTGGAGTTCCAAAGGTTTATATCTGGAACGAAAAGCTTGCGACGAGTAAAAATAGCCTAACAGGTGAAAGATTTTGGGGAACCATAAGATACCAGTCTTCAACTGATTATTTCGGAAGAAATATTGAAGATCTGGATAGAGACTATCCGTTTGCCATAATAACCTACAAATCTGCTCTTCATACCCAGTCAAGAACAATTTGTTATGAAAGTGCTTTAGAGTTTGATAAAGACTTTTACCTTAAAATAAACCCTGTAGATGCTGAAAAACTTGGTCTAAAAGAAGGAGATAAAGTCAGGATTTACTCTCCTTCCTTTGAAAAGGGACTGATTACTAAAGTAAAAATTACAAACTTAGTCCGAGAAGGTGTTGTTGCATATTCTCACCACTTTGGACACTGGCAACACGGATCAGGAGATCTTTCAATATTGGATGGGGAAAGGGTTTTCCTTGGTAAAGAGAAGGCTTTAAAACCCAATAGAAAAAGAAGAGTTGGAATCCTTCCAAACAA
>JBDOLX010000006.1:0-648 GCA_039832905.1 Desulfurobacteriaceae bacterium
TTAACCTTTCCTGTTACGTCTGTTGTTCTGAAGTAGAACTGTGGCTGATATCCGTTGAAGAATGGTGTATGTCTTCCACCTTCTTCCTTAGAGAGAATGTAAACTTCAGCCTTGAACTTCTTGTGTGGTTTGATTGTTCCAGGCTTAGCTACTACCATTCCTCTTTCTACTTCGTCCTTTCCTACACCTCTTAGGAGGATACCTACGTTGTCTCCAGGAAGTGCTTCGTCAAGTACCTTTCTAAACATTTCAATTCCAGTAGCTACTGTCTTGATAGGTTCTTCTCTTAGTCCAACGATTTCTACTTCTTCACCAACAGTGAGTTTTCCTCTTTCTACTCTTCCTGTAACAACTGTTCCACGACCAGAGATGGAGAATACGTCTTCGATTGGCATTAGGAATGGTTTGTCTACTTCTCTTACTGGTTCTGGAACGTATTCGTCAAGAGCGTTTACAAGTTCGTAGATTGGTTGACAGTCTGGACAGTCTGCAGATGTACACTCAAGTGCTTTAAGAGCAGATCCTCTGATTACAGGAACTTCGTCTCCTGGGAATCCATATTCGTTGAGGAGTTCTCTTACTTCAAGTTCAACGAGTTCAAGGAGTTCTTCGTCGTCTACCATGTCACACTTGTTGAGGAATACAACG
>JBDOLX010000006.1:658-9349 GCA_039832905.1 Desulfurobacteriaceae bacterium
GGAACGTTAACTTGTCTTGCAAGGAGAACGTGTTCTCTTGTTTGAGGCATTGGACCGTCAGCAGCGGATACTACGAGGATAGCACCGTCCATTTGAGCGGCACCGGTGATCATGTTCTTGATGTAGTCGGCGTGTCCTGGGCAGTCAACGTGAGCGTAGTGGTACTTGTCGGATTCGTATTCAACGTGAGCAGTAGCGATAGTGATACCTCTTTCTCTTTCTTCTGGAGCTTTATCGATTTGGTCGTATGCTACTTCTTGTGCAAGTCCTCTTAAAGAAAGACAGTGTGTGATTGCTGCTGTGAGGGTTGTTTTTCCGTGGTCAACGTGTCCAATTGTTCCCACGTTCTTGTGGGGCTTCTTCCTCTCAAATTTTTGCTTCGCCATAGCGTTTCCTCCAATAAAAAATTGTTTTAAGTATTAAAAGTTTTCAGCCAAAATTTATCAATAAGAAAGGGGAAATTCAAGGTGAATTTTTGAATTTTTGTTATTTTTCTTTGATAAAAGTGGTGCCCACGGGCGGAGTTGAACCGCCGACCTCACCCTTACCAAGGGTGCGCTCTAACCTCCTGAGCCACGTGGGCAACAATCGAGAAACAAAATATAAGCCATTCAATAGGAATTTCAAGACTACCACTCTAAGGAAACAGAAGCCATATACCTTCTATCTTCTTCTTGTCCGGCGTAACCTCCAACTTCTTCAGCGTAAGTTGCAAACTGGAAGTTGATTAAACCGAGTCTAAAGTCTGTTCCAAAAGTTGGATAACCTTGATAAAGTCCTCCTCTTAAGATCCAAGCAGTCCATTTATTTTCCCAAACCTTTATCTCTCCACCGATTCTGATCCTTTTGCCCCAATCTTCATCAACACCGTTATTTTGGGTAACGTCTATAACATCTAGAGCAAAAACGGGTTCTTTGAAAAAGCCACGGAATCCCTCAAACTTTGGTCTTAGTGCAAGCCCCAGATTTACACTCATTGGGATCTTTCCAGCTTCCCCAAAATCAAGATCTCCTATGTTTAGAACGGAAACTCCCACTTGGGGATTGAAGTAGTTATCTGGAGCTACATCATATATGAAACCAACATCAAAAGAAATTGCTGTTCCGTCTTTGAGGTAGTTGTCTTCTATATAGGTATCTAAGTCATCTTGGTGGTCTAAAATTTCAGAAGTTGTAAAGGTGTGGTCTACAGTTTCAGCATAGAAAGCTTTAACGCCAAATCCAGCCTTTAATTTATCGTCCAAGAATCTATAAGAAACTCCTGCTATTGCTCCAGCGTAGGCTTTTTGATGAACCTCTAAAAGACCGTCCGTTCCTGCTCCTTGATGTGTTGCAAAATTTGCTTGAAAACTTCCTACTAAGGTAAAACCAAATGCTAATTTCTCATTGTTTTTAGCTACTCCTAAGGCAAGTCCTTGAAGGTCGAAGTGAAAGTTTTCTCCTAAGTATTTAAGTATTAGGTCATTTAAGGCTGTTAACTGTTCTGTGTCGTTGTCTATATCAAGAACGTCTTGAAAGTCGTTTGCGAAATCAAAAAAGTTGGAAGATAAACTTCCTCCAAGTTTTAAAAGGGTTACTTCAAAGCCGGCTTCTCTTTTTATGTTAGAAAGACCTGCAGGGTTGTAAAAGAGTGAATTAATAGAACCACCAACTGCTGTGTAGGCTCCTCCCATTCCCATTACAGATGGGTCTTTGTATATGTAAGGATACTCATAAATTCCTCCAAAAGAACTGCTTGAAAGGGCAAGACTTCCTAAAAGAAAAGCTGCAGTTATAAGATTCCTTTTCATGACTATCCCCCTCTTTTCTTAACTATTGAATCTGAGTTAGATATTCTGAAAGTAGTTTTTGAGCTTCTGTTGCGTTAACTGTTATGGTTATATTATCAGCACTTTCTAAACTCTCTGTTGTACAGTTTTCTTCACCACAAGTACAATATTCAGGTCCTGCTTCACATATGTCTTTTTTAATTTCTGTTAATGCATCCTCAATATCTGTAGCGTTGTCTCCTACAAGGTTTGCTATTGATTCTGTTCCGTTGTTAAGAAGTTCTACTACGCTTTCTACAACTGTTAAGGTATCATTTCCATCTTCCACAATTGGACAAGGATAACACCCAGTTGTTTCATTAACGCTTTCACAGGCTATTCCGTTATCTGCATAGCAGTAGCCACTTGTAAGAACTAAGATTTTCGTTCCATCGTCAATTTTTTCCAAAACTTTGTAATCTGTGTTATTGCTACAACCAACTGTAGAGTTGCCACTTATTGTTAGTTTTATTACTTCAAAGGTTTTTGTTTCATAACCGAAAGTTACGTTGTCTTCTAGAACATTTATATCTACTCCTTCAGCTTCACAAATTGTAGTGTTGTTGTCCTCAGTTGCCGAGTACTTCAAGGCACATCCGCTAAACTCTGCAGCATCAACTACTCCATCTTGGTCTGCATCAATATCACAATCCAAACTTTGAGTTGTGTCGCTTGCAGCCCAAGCTGTTATAGCTTCCTCTGTAGTTTTTTCATCTGTTCCTACAGTTTCAAATAAAGATGCAAAAGAAGTTGTAGCTTGCGCGATGTCTGAAATAGATTTAAAAAAACAAGCATCTTTTTCTAAACGGGTTTTAGGGTTATCACAGTTTACGTTACTTCCAAGTGCTTTTAGGTAGTACTCCCTTGCTTTCTTTGCATAAACTATCTTTATCCCAGCACCACCTTCAATGCTTTTTGAGATGAAAGTTGCAAAAGAATTGTTACTTTCATCATTACTGTTTAGAAGGTTTGTTATAAGAGATGGAATATCGTAACCTGCAAGTCCTAAGTATGCAGCTCCAAGATTTATGTATCTTTCAGTTTCGTTAAAAGCAGAAGCACACTCTCCGTTAAGAAGCTCTATCGCGCGGGTGTAGTCTTGTTTGTCAAGTGCATAACTTACTTCGTACTGACAGCTTTCTACGCTTTCTTTGTCTGCAATGCTTTCAAAGACATTACAGCCCAAAAAGGTAGCCATTCCTACAAGGCTTAGACTTAGGAGTTTTTTCATCTCCTCCTCCCAAATTTGCTATTTTTGTTATTATTACAAATTGAAGTTTTAGTTGTAAAATTGCAAAATAAGCATTAAAGCTAAGAAGGATAAACTTGAATTTTAAAAACCATAATGCTAAATTTTGAAAAAGTGAAAAATGATATAATCTCTACAAACCTTTAAAACACTACTAAAACACTACAAGGGGAGGTCCTGATGAGAAAGGCACTAAAGCTTGCGACCTTAATGGGTCTAACAGCAGCTCTCGTTCTTCCAACAGCATCTATGGCTGAAGATGTAGGAATGGAAGAACAAACTATTACTATTAAGGGACAATTAAGAGAAAGGATCGAATACTGGAAGATCGACAACTCTTACAGACCAGTAGGAAACTACAGAGCAAGAATTCAAATTAAAGCTAAGCTTGCTGATGGTGTAACTGCTGTATTTACACCACAAGCAGTAGGATATTGGGGAGAGAATTTACAAGGAGTTCTATTAGGAGAGTCTGCTTCTACTTATGATGAAGAAC
Source organism: Desulfurobacteriaceae bacterium (assembly GCA_039832905.1). Classification (NCBI taxonomy): domain Bacteria; kingdom Pseudomonadati; phylum Aquificota; class Aquificia; order Desulfurobacteriales; family Desulfurobacteriaceae; species Desulfurobacteriaceae bacterium. Next base: position 4,212 of record JBDOLX010000006.1, read on the forward strand.
CAGCATATTTGGCAAAAGCGGATAGAGGAGTTTCTGGAACAACTAATACTCTAAATCTCCATGAAGCTTACATTCTATTAAACAATGCTTTTGGTGTTGATGGACTTATTGTTAAGCTTGGACGCCAAGAAGTTAACCTTGGAAACCAAAGGCTTGTAGGTTCTGTAGGTTGGTCTCAAGCTGCAAGGTCTATTGATGGTGTCTTAGCTGCTTATAAGGCAGGGGATTTCGGAACAGCTATTGCTTTCTATGGAAAGCTTAATGAGTCTGTAAATAGATTCGATGCATGGACAATTCCAAATACAGATACAGGAGACATTGACCTTTACGTTGCAAGCTGGCAAGGAGCTCTAAAGCCATTTGGAATTGGTGGAACATACGAAGCAACTGCTATTTTTGTAGATGGAATGGAACACTCTACAATAGATAACATTAATACATTCTATTTTAGAGGTACTCCAGTTGTAGATTTAGGTTCTATGAAGGTTAAGGCAAATGCAGAAGTTGCATTCCAAAATGGACAAGACCAAAATGGAAACGATTATAAAGGATACTTCTTCAGCGTAGGTGGCGGAGCTACATTTGCAGATGTTGCTGCTAAACCAAGTGTATTTGTAGGATATGATTACTATTCTGGAGATGATGGAAAAGATAATGATATTGATGCATTCTGGTCTGTTCTTCCAACAGCTCACAAGTGGCTTGGATTTGCTGATCAGATCTGGGTAGGAAACTTCTACAAGTTTAATGGGGCATTCCCAACAGCCACAGACGAAGGAATTACAGATCTTTACGTAAAATTCTCTGCTAAGCCACTTGCAAAAGTTGCGACACTTGCGCACTTCCATTACTTCCAAACAGCTGAAGATGTAGCAAATCCAAGTAATCCAAATGAAACAAGTAAAGATGTTGGAATGGAACTTGACCTTCAAGCTAAGTACAAGTACAGCAAGAACCTTTGCTTAACACTTGGATATGAATGGTTTGATCCAGATACTGCATACGAGTATAAGACAGACTCAAGCGATACTGTTCACCACCTCTGGCTTCAAGCAGACCTCAAGTTCTAATTACTGTCTAAATTTTCAAACTATGAAGGGGGCTTTACGCCCCCTTTTTTAATTTTGGTTTATATTTTTCCCTAAAACTTTCAGAGGGAGTCCTATGAATCAAGAATTCATTAGAAACTTTTGCATAATCGCACACATAGACCACGGGAAATCTACTTTAGCCGATAGACTCCTTGAGTATACGGGAACTGTATCAAAAAGAGAGCTAAAAGAACAGATGCTTGACACCTTGGAACTTGAAAGGGAAAGGGGAATAACAATAAAACTTAACGCTGTAAGAATGAATTATAAAGCTGATGATGGTAAGACCTATACTATGCATCTTATTGATACTCCCGGACACGTTGACTTTACCTATGAGGTTTCAAGAAGTCTTTCTGCGTGTGAGGGGGCACTTTTAGTAATTGACGCAACACAAGGGATAGAAGCTCAAACCATTGCAAACTTTTTCTTGGCACTTGATGCTGGTCTTGAAATTATCCCTGTTATAAACAAAATAGACCTACCAAGTGCTAATCCTGACTGGGTAAAGGAACAAATTGCTGACGTTTTGGGACTTGATCCAGATGATGCCATTTTAGCATCTGCTAAAGAAGGAATAGGGATTAAGGAGATCTTAGAAGCTATAGTTAAAAAAGTTCCACCACCTTCCGGAGATCCTAACAAACCCTTAAAAGCACTGATTTTTGATTCTTTCTACGATAACTACAAGGGAGTTATACCGTTTGTAAGAGTTTTTGACGGTGTAATAAAGCCAGGAACGAGAATAAAGCTTATGTCCAACGATAAAGAGTTTGAAGTAGTTGAGGTAGGGACTCAGTCCCCTTACATGACAAAGGTCGAAGAACTAAGAGCTGGAGAAGTAGGCTGGATAGCTGCAAACATTAAGAATATTGAAGATACTCAAGTTGGGGATACCATTACCGATGCCGAAAATCCGACCGATGAACCTTGCCCGGGATTTAGACCGGCAAAACCTATGGTATTTGCAGGACTTTATCCTGTGGATTCAGATGATTACGAGCACTTAAAAGAAGCTCTTGAAAAGTTAAAACTTAACGATGCAGCTCTCTTTTTTGAGCCGGAAACTTCGGCAGCTCTTGGGTTTGGATTTAGATGTGGCTTTTTAGGGCTTCTTCACATGGAAGTAATTAAGGAAAGACTAGAAAGAGAATTTGGTTTAAACTTAATCGCTACTGCTCCAAGCGTTATTTATAAGGTTTACCTAAAAGATGGAACTGTCGTTAACGTTCAAAACCCAGCAGAGATGCCACCTCCAGAAAAAATAGACCACATAGAAGAACCTTATATTACAGCTTCAATTATTACTCCTTCTGAATATGTTGGTCCAATTATGCAGCTTTGCCAAGATAGGCGTGGAATTCAAACAGGCTTTACATACTTAGATCAAAACCGGGTAGAACTAAGATACGATATGCCACTATCTGAAATTCTCTTTGACTTCTTTGATAAGCTGAAGTCTGTGTCTCGTGGATACGCTTCTTTTGACTATGAACTTGCAGGTTATAGACCATCTGAGCTTGTAAAACTTGACATTCTTATAAATGGAAAACCCGTTGATGCTCTTTCTGTAATTGTTCATAAAGATAAAGCTTACCAGAGAGGACGCCAGCTTGTTGACAAGTTAAAAGAGATAATACCAAGACAGCTGTTTGAAGTTGCAATTCAGGCTGCAATTGGAAACAAGATCATTGCCCGTTCTACTGTCAAGGCTTTAAGGAAGGACGTTCTTGCAAAGTGTTATGGTGGAGATGTTACAAGAAAGAAAAAACTTTTAGAAAAGCAGAAAGAAGGTAAAAAGCGTATGAAAATGCTTGGGAAAGTAGAGGTTCCACAAGAAGCGTTTTTAGCTGTTTTAAAGGTTGAATAATACTTAAAGGGGGGATTTCCCCCCTATTTTTATTTTACAGGTATTTCGTAAGCAATATAGAGTCCAAAAATGAAGAGGACTAAAAACGATAGGGTAACGATAATTTCAGGTAACATTATTTCTATTCCCAATTCCGATATTATCACTTACATGATGGCATCTCTATCAATCCTACGTTTCCATCTTTTCTTTTATAAACAACAGCTGCATTACCGGTTTCTGCATTACAGAATACAAAAAATTCCATGTTTGATCCAAGAAGTTTAATTACGGCATCTTCAACAGTGATAGGTTTGTAAAGTTCAGGTTCAACTTCAATGATTTCAATTGGCTTTTCAACTACTTCCTCTTCAACTAAGGTAATATTTCTCTTATTTTTCTTTCCCTCTCTTTTAGCTTCCGTTTGAATTTTGTCCTTTAACCTTCTTAACTGCTTTTCTGCTGCATCAACTACGTAATCTACAGCAGTGTAGAGGTCATCGGTTTCTTTCTTTATTCTAAGGGTGTGGTCGTAAACGTTGTAGATTATTATTTCTACAGATGCACGATACTTTTCTTTTCTTACAATAATGTCAGCAAAAATTTCTCTTTCCTCGTTATCTCCTAAGTATTTTCCCAGTTTCTTGAACTTTTCCTCCAATGTATTTTTGATAGCTCCTGTGAGGTCAATACCATCACCGATAAGATTAAGTCTGAGGGTTGCCATCCCTTCCTCCTTTTTTTGGTATCTCTTATTTTTAAATTAAAACTAAAAAGGAGATGTGTCTATGGAAGGAAAAAAAGTTTTTTTACTTTTCTCTGGAGGACTTGATAGTATCATTGCAGCAAAACTTCTAAGAAACCTAGGATACGATGTTGTAGGGGTTCACATAACTTCTCCTCTTTTCCAAAAAGATATTGAAAAGTTGGAAAGTCTTGCCAAGAAGCTTGGGATAGAACTTTTGATTCTAAAAGCTGGAAATGATTATCTTGAGATGTTAAAAAATCCAGTTTACGGTTACGGTAAGAACGTTAATCCTTGTATAGACTGTAAAGCTTATATGCTCCGAAAGCTAAAAGAGATAGCAGGAAATAACATTATTGCGACTGGGGAAGTTCTTGGACAAAGACCTATGTCTCAACACATGGACGCTTTTAGGAAAATAGAGAAACTTTCTGGTCTTAAAAAGAAAATCTTACGGCCACTTTCAGCAAGGCTTTTACCTCCAACCGTTTATGAAGAAGAAGGATTGGTTGATAAGGAAAAACTTTTGGATTTAAAGGGACGTTCAAGGAAGAGGTATCCTGAAATTCTAAAAAGTTTGGGGATAAATATCGATGACCTTCCCACACCTGCTGGTGGTTGTCTTTTGACGGAACCATCTTTTGCTAAAAAGATAAAAGATTTAATGGAACACGATGAACTAACTTGGGAGAATATTGAGCTTTTAAAAGTTGGTAGACACTTTCGAATAGGAAACTGTAAACTTATCGTTGGTAGAAATAAAGTGGAAAACAAAGTTTTAAGGGAAAATAAAAAGGAGATAGACTATATTCTTACAACGCCGGGAGTTCCGGGACCTACTGGTCTTTTAAGGTGCCAGGAAGAACCAACTGAAGAAATTTTAGAAAAAGCTTGTGGAATTGTAGCTAGGTATTCTGATGCAAAATCTGAACCTCTTGTGAAGGTATCTGTAGAAAAAAATGGTAAACTAATAAAAGTTTGGGAGGTTAAGCCAATTTTTGAGCTTGACGAATACGCCATCAGATAGGGGGATACTATGTTATTTGAAAAAGTTCTCTATCCAGTAGATTTAGAAAAAGCAAGTTTAAATGCAAAACCTTACATCTTAAAACTAAAGGAAGCTGGATGTTCTGAGGTTCATTTACTTTATGTTCTTATTCCTTCTGAATGGGGATTCATACCTCGAGCGAACTATACTTCGGAGGAAATGATAGAGTCTTTAAAAGCCTCTATAAGTGAAGGCTTCGTTGATGGGCTAAAGAGAAGATTTAAGAAGCTTCAAGAACTTGCTGGGGAATTTGAGAGGGAAGGTATAAAAACTACAGTTTCAATAATTCCAGGTGAATTAAATGAAGTAATATCTTCTTATGCTGAAGAAAATGATATAAAGCTTGTTGTTCTCGGAATATCTGCAGAGTCCCTCTCTTTCTTTAAGGTTGGAGAAATACTTGAC
>JBDOLX010000007.1:0-692 GCA_039832905.1 Desulfurobacteriaceae bacterium
GCCAAGCTATGTAGTTTTTGGTTTCTTCTACTTCCGCTTTAGTGCTTAAGTAGTTTTCAAGTAGTTTCTCAGCGTTTTTAAGGTCTTGTAGATATTGCTTTTTTAGTTTGTAGCGTTCCCGAGTGTCTATAAGTGGTATCTCTATTCTTACTCCAAGATTTACAGGGGGTTCATAGTAGTAGCTTTGGTTTTCTGGAATGTCTTTTCTTAGCGTTGCGAATGCTTTTAGCCTAAAATTTAGCTTAGATTGCTTAGGAGTTATTTTCTTTAAAAGTTTAATGCAGTTAAGGGGTAAGTATGGAGAAGGTGAAGGTTCTTTTAAGGTTCCTAAGAAAGGCTGGTACTTTTCTTTTAAAGGTTCTTGTTTACCTAATACTTCTTCCGTGGCTTTTCCTTGATGACTTTGGAGGATAAGCGTTATAGCTATTAGTGTCAGCGTCTTTTTCACTTTCATTTTCTCCACTATCACTAACACTTTCCACTAACACTATCAAGTTAAACTATTTAGCTTCCTTATTAGCTTCTTAGATGGCTTAAACCTTAGCGTTTTATAGTCCTTTAGTTCTATCTGTCTAAGTGGAGAGTTTATGGTTCTGTTTAAGGTTATAACCCTGAATGTTCCAAATTCTCTAAGTTTTATCGTTCTACCTTCTTTAAAGCATTCTTCTAAGACTCTTAATGTTGCGTTTAAA
>JBDOLX010000007.1:702-11239 GCA_039832905.1 Desulfurobacteriaceae bacterium
TATCTCTCGCAATGTTCCCTTGCAAAGTGGACATTTTACTGTTTTTGTTTCTTTTGTTTCCATAGTTCCTCCTTTAAATTATTCATTTAACTTTTTCAATAGTTTTCTTGAAGCTTTGAACCTTATGGTTTTGTATCCTTTAAGTTCTACAGCTCCCTGCTTGGAAAACGGAGAGTTTATCTCTCTGCTTAGGAGTGAAATTCTGAATATCCCGAACTCTCTTAGTTTCACGGTTCTACCTTCTTTAAAGCATTCTTCTAAGACTTTTAAGAATGTGTTCAAGAAGTCTCTTGTAGTTTTACGAGTGAAGTTATAGCCTTTTTCGTTTAAGCGTTCTGTAATCATCGTTACTATGTCCTCTTTAAGAAGCGGTAAGTGGTTTGGTAGTTTTCTTGGGGTCATCGGTTCCTCCGTTTTTGATTGATGTTAGTGTTGGGGTTAGTGTTAGCGTTTAGATCTAAGTTGAAATGGCCGAAATTTGGGATATGGCCGAAATTGGCCGTATTTTCAATATGGCCGAAACTCCCTATATGGCCGAAATTGGCCGTATTCTGTAAGATGGCCGTATTTTGCTGGTTGGCCGTATTTTGGTTAGCGTGGAAATAAGCCTGCTTCTCCCCTTCATTCGGGGAAATATCTTTATTCTCCACTATCTCTTTTATTCTCTGATAAGCCCAAAGGTAAGCTTGAAGTCTTTGGAGTTTTTGAAGGTCAAAGTAGTCAAGATTTTTCTTCTTAGATAATCTTTCAAGTTCCTTTTGTAGTGAAAAGAGTTTAAAGTCTATTACTTGCTGGAATGTAAGTCTTTTCTTAAGTGCTAAGTAAACGAGTTCTAAGAGTTTGTCTGCAAACTTTATAAAGATTTGCTTGTCCTTTCTTCCATAGTTTAGGGTCTTTACTGTTTCTTTTAGAGGCTTTAGTGGAGAGTTTTCTTTTCCCGATAGCATATAAACCATATAGAGTAAAGCTTTGACTTCTGAGCGTGATTTATCGGTTTTGCGTTCGTTCCTTGAGATTCCGCTTTGCTCGTGGATTGCTCCCATTAAAACATAGCCAATAAATCCTTCTTTACTTATGAAGTTTGAAATGTCTAAGTAGTAAGAGATTAGCGTTGCTATTGTTTTGTCTCCAAAAGCTGGAAATGTTCTAAGGATTTCATAATCTTGGTGATTCTTAGCGATGCTTTCTATTTCTTTTTCTATTAGCTTTATGGTTCTAAGACAAACTTTTATCTTTTCAAGTTCTGCCATTAATAGGATACTTTCTACCGTTGGAGTGTCTTTTAGCCTTTCTTCTATTTCTCTTAGTGTTTTTTCTTTTAAAAGCTTTTTTCTACTTAAGATGTAGTAATCATTTTCAGGGAATACGTAGCATAGCATTTGCTTTAGTCTATTAACGGATCTGGTTAGGTCTTTGTTAGTTCTAATTAAGGTTCTTATAAGGCCTCTTAATGAGTGTTTTATTGGGTCAAACGGTAAGAATGCTTTTTGAAATTCCTTGTTATTTTGAAGTTTTGCTTGGGTAAACATTTCCCTAATAAGGTAAGCGTCAACAAGGTCATCTTTAGTCTTATTGTAAGACTTTCTAAAGCGTGAGTAAGCTTTTCCGTCTATTATTAAAATGTTTGGAGTAATCTTTAAAAGTTTCTTAGCATAGCGTAGCCCGTAGCTTCCCGTCTGTTCTAAGATGCAAGTATCCCCTTCTTTAATAGCTTCTTTTAAGTCCTTTATAACTTTTACTTTTTGAAGCTTTTTAAGTTTTAAGTTCCTAAGTGCTTTTTCATTTTCAGCGTAAATAAAAAAGCTTTCGCCGTCAAATAGCGTAATGTAATCTTTGGAGACATCTATTCCGATTATTTTCATTTTTTGCCCCCGAATGGAGGAGGAAGGGAAGCGTGGCATTATACGCTTCGCCTCTACAAACGAGGCATAATTCTTACCGCCTCTTTCCCTTCCCCTTGATGTTTTACGGCGGTTATAAGATAATTCCAACAACAGGAACAGGAGTCTTTATAACAGTTGGAGTTAAAGAAGCAGAAGGAAAAGCAGAAATAGGCAAAGTTTACAAACTATCTCTTATTTCGGATCCAGAAGCTCCAATTGAACTTTTTGGGAACGGAGAATATGCACATAAACTTTTAGATGCAGCATCTTGCGGTGCAAATATTGTCTTTGCTATTACTGCTAATTCAAATTCTACTGCTGACATCTTATCTGCAATAGAAGAATCAGTAGAACAATCTTTGGTGAATGGAGATGCAATCTTTGAAGGCATTATTGTAATGGTACCAGTTGACAAATCTACAGCTGCAGCAATTGGAAGCTATCTTTCAAGCCTTGTTTCTCGTCACATATACGCTTGGGCACTTCTTGAAGCAAGACCTAGAACAGAAGAAGAAAAAATGGATGACTATATAACAAACCTTATTTCTGAATGGGAAGGATTCATCCATCCAAGAGTAGCTGTTTCAGCATTTTATGCAACAATCACAAATCTAAAAGGAAACACCGGTTTTCGAAATGCCACTGGTTCTTTAACAGGACTTCTTGCTAGGGCAAAGGTTTCGCAGGACATTGGAGAAGTTGGAGCATATCCTATTCCAAATATTGTTTCACTTCCTGAAGACCTCAAGTATTCTCATATCTACGCTCTCGATCAGGCAAGGTTTATCACCGGTAGAACCTACGATGGCTATGCAGGCTACTACGTGACAAATCCCAACATGATGATGCCAGAAACTTCAGACTATGCTTTCATTTATGCCCGCAGAGTAGCAGACAAAGCAGCAAAAATTACGAGAAAGACAATTCTCCCAAGACTCAAAGGAGAAGTTTTACCGCCTGCAAACGATAACCCTGAAAGTCCAACAAAACCAACAAAATCTCCAACGATTCAGGAACTTAAAAGCTTAATAGAACACGCCCTTCACTACGGAATGTATAAAGAAGGAGAGCTCTACGGGTACAGAGTAATTATTCCTGAAGATCAGGATCTCTGGACAACGAGGAAACTAAACGTTCAAACAAAACTTGTTCCAACTCCTCACATGGACTGGATAACGGTTGATCAGTCTTTTGAAAACCCATTCCTGACAATTGGAGGATAACACTATGGCTTTGATGGTTAATGGTAGAGAGGTTGACTGGGGACAGGTTGAGATAGGAATAGCAGACTGTCCACAAACCCTAAAGGATCACATTATCGGCATTGAGTACGAAGATAAAGAAAATGTAAAACCAAGATATGGAAGAGGAAACGTTCCAATTGGCTGGACTAAAGGAAGATTTGAGGGAAATGGAAAACTCACCTTGACAGCCACAGGATTTCAAATTCTCATGGATTGGGTTAGAAGCAAAGGAAAAGAAAGAGTTTCACAAATACCGCCTTTTCCTATTGTCATAACATATCTCGATGACGAAACCAACGTAATGATGAAAGACACCATTCCTTCTGTAAAGCTTGATAACCCAAAGACCAAGGCAAATGAAGGAGATGAAAAGATAGACGTTGAAATCTCCTTCATCATTCTCCAGCCAATCAAGTGGAGGGAAAAAGTCTAATGATAGAAAAGTGGCTCTGGGAACTATTACCATCATCTTTTAAAACGTCTAATAAGGAACCAGAAGACACTGACATTTATAAACTTCTTGAAACTTGGGCAAGTGCAGCCGAAGGTTTCAGGCAATCTGCATTTTCTGCTAGACGCCAGAAGTTCCCAGAGCTTTCCGATGACAAAGTTCTCTATTTACTTGGAAAAGAAAAAAATCTTGAGAAGTTTCCTAACGAAAGTCTTGATGAATTTAGGGAAAGGATTAAGAAATCTGTCGCATTTTGGTTTCAAGCTGGAAGCGTAGAAACTTTAAAGGAAGTTCTAGATATTTATGGTTTTAAAAATGTTGAGATTAAAAGAGTTGAGGATCCGATACGTTGGGCAGAATTCAGAGTAGAAGTAACAAGCGAGAAAGAAATTACGCCAGAAACGAGAGATTTAGCTATAACAATAATTACCAAGCTAAACCCTGCACATGAGAAACTATCTGAAATTCTTCTTTCCTACCTTGCTACTGGATCTCTTCCTTTCACCATAGGACAGACTGCTGAGATTGAAACCTTTGTTGAGTGTCAAACAGACCTTACTTGGATGGCTACAGGTCAAGCTTCTTTTGCTGTCTCTTCGTTTGCTGAAACTGAAGCTGTAGCTATTATGGAGGCTTAAAGTGGCAGAAGGAAAAACTGTCATAACTTTGAATGGCTTAAAAGCTTTAACAGAAGCTTCAAGTATTGGTAAGCAAGTTAAACCTGTTTCCTTCAGAGTCTCTGATGCCGATATCGGAGAAATTTATCCAGGAATAGACATAAAAGATTTACCGAGTGTCTGGTATCAAGCTAACATTTCCGCTTATGTTCCAGTAAACGATTCAACCGTTCAGTTTATCTTGGACATACCAGAAGAATCTGCAACAAAGTATGGAAAAGTCTTTGGACTCTACCTTGAAGATGGAACTTTATTTGCCGTTGCAGTTCCTCCATACCCATTCCCGCCATTAATGCGTCAGAGGTTTAAAGTCCAATTTGTCTGGGAACAAATAGAAAGCGTAATGAATTTTGAGGATATCCCCTTCTATGAATTCGACCAAGACGTTGTTCACCTTGACGCTGTTTCAACTCTTTCCTTTGCGGTTTTTGACATTCAAGAGCATCTAACAGTCTTAGACCAGTTTAAAGCAGATTACTACAGGTTCAAAGGTTCTACTTCTGAAAAACTTTCTAACCATGAAGAAAGAATCTCGCTAAATGAACAAAAACTTTCTGATCATGAATTAGCGATTCTTGATATGTCAGCAACTTTTGGAAACCTGATTTTAGAAAACTCTTTGGAAATAGGACTCTTAAAGCAATACATAGGAGGTTAGTATGACTGTAAACCTTGCAGAAATTGGTCAAAAGCTTGATAGGTTGATTTACAACATGTCAGAACAGAATAAACGTGCTTATAGCGTTTTTTACGACCCGAACCCGCAAGATGTTGAACTTCCTCAGCTTGATGAAAACGGAAATCTTGTAACTGTCAAAATTCCGAATAGGGCGAAAATCCTTGCAGATTTTGAAACATGGAGAGAAGGGGCGAGAGGAGAATATCCAATAACTCCCAACCTTTTAAAGAACACAAGGTTTTTCAAATGGAGTGGAGAAGTTGTTGACTCAAGCTACCCATACGGTAGCAAAGATAACACGTGGTTTGACAATACCTTACCTCTATTTTGGGGCTGGTATAACTTCACAGATTCAAGCGGAGTAACTGGTGATACAACTTTTAAAGCAAAAACAATTCACGTGAAGAATACTTCTGCTTGGAACACTGAAGGTTTACCCTCGCTTGACCAAGTTCCTCTTGTAAGAAGCGATGGATACGGTGCGGAGTTCACACGAGCATTAGTTCTTGAAATATCAAGAACCCAAGGGGGAACTGTAATTCTTTCCCAGGACTGCTATAGGTATACATCTTGGCATGCAGGCGATTTCACTATTACAGAGAAATTCTACTTCGCAATTCTATCGAGAACTGGAGATATAAAACTCACCTTACCTGGTAATAGATTTCCTACGCTTTACCTCGGAGAAGAAGAACAGGGCGTATGGCATCACATCACTATACGTAGACAAGGCTTTGGGGGATGCATTCAAGGATACGTTTCCGGTTCTGGAACAATGAAAGTAGCCATTCTTTTACCTTTCGTGACTTTTGGTTACCTTCCAGATGATATGCACGTCTGGGCTGGCTACGTTGGATCAGATGCCACTGCATACTCGCATGGAGATTTAATCGTCTCCAGTTCTGCACTTGCTAAAGAACCATGGTAATAGGGAGGAATGAAATGGAAAAGGTAGAACTTTTCACAACAGATGGAAAAAAGATTGGAGAATTTGAGTCAATAGAGTCTTTAAAAAAATTGGATTATCCACTTCCAGAAAATCTTGATACTTCTCCCATAGCAAAAGCAGTAAAACTTTCTATTTCTTCCATAACTGATTCTTACATAAACCAAAAACTACAAGAAATAGACGAAGACCTTGCAGACATAACAAGTGAAGCATCCGTTATTGAAGGAAGGATCCTCTACATAGCAGCAACAGAAGGTATTGTCTTAGACATCAACGAAACTAAACAGAAAATAGCTCTATTTGTAGCTGGAGCTTACACACAAGAACAAGCCATTTCAGATCTTCAGGCGAAAGGACTATCAGATAAAGCTATTCAAAAAGTTCTCCCACTATTAGCTCGTGGAGCAGAGATAGCAAGAATTCTCAATTAGAAGGAATCTATCTGGGATAAGGAAGCAGAGCTTGAATCCAAAATTGATTCCATGAGCCTTGAGGAATTACTCCAGCTTGATGTGAGAAAACTCTGTGAAACTGCTTATGATGAAATCCCATTAGAGGTGTAGTGTGAAACCTTTACGGTTCGCAAGTTTTGACGGACTTAGCTTTCTATCAAAAAACATCAAACTTTGGACACGTTCAAAAGATTCTCATACAGCAGTAGTTGACTATGAAAAAGGCTGCCACATAGAAGCATGGGGCAGTCTTCCTCACGTTCATTGGAGATATTCTGATTTTTCAGCACACACACCAGGAACGCCATACGAGATCTGGGAGCTCCAGGTAGAAGATGAACAGTATGAAAGAGCTATGAAGTTTTACAGATGGTTGGCTGATAGGAAATTTCCTTACAACTATCTCGGAGTCATCGGTTTTGTTATTCCATTTTTTACCAGCAATGGAGGCTTTTTCTGTAGTGAAGGATGTTGGGAAGGATTAGTCTTTGCTGGAATAGCACCAAAGGATATTCCTGGATGGAAAGTATCTCCCGACCGTTTTAAGGATCAGATAAAGCTACTTGGAGCAAAACTTATCAAGAAATCAAAAATACAAAAAAACAACAATAAAAGGATGGGCGGAGAACCCATCCTTTCTTTGACTCAAAATTAAACAATTTTTAACACTTTGATTTTTTCCTTATATATAACTTCAATGCCTCTTTTAAAACCTGCCATGAAGGTTTGCTTTCCATGATCCCAAATGCACGAGCCTTTTTCCATAATTTTTTTACTTCTTTTTCCTTGTTGTCAGGAATTTGAATTTGTAGATATTTCTTAGACACATTTGAACTCTTCCTTTTAGAAGAGCCACTATTATGCTTATTACGATAGAAGGATAATAACCCTTTACTTCTAACATCTTTGATAATAGTTGATTTCTTTACAAATAGAAATAGATACATTAACATTTCTTCACCCCCATAAAAAAAATTAAAAATAATTAGCTCAACCATTTGTTCAGTGAAATTAGAAAATTTAACTGGAAACCTTAGAGACAAACTAACACAAAGGCTTTTAGTAAGAGTTAGCTTTTTTTGAAACTTTGTATTTAATATTTTTTTCAAACTATAACTCTACCAATTAAAAGTAGAACATCTAATAAGAAAGCTGATGGATCATGATTAATACCTATAAACCATGATTTACCAGTAGCTGACTAACATGATTTGATATCATTTAAAAGCGTTGAGTTTCTGGCGATGTGGGATAGTTGGAATGGAACAGAAGAGAATCACTTTTAAATACAAAGGAGAGTTAGAGGATATCTCAGCTCCTGTGTTACTTCAATCGCTTTTAGGTTTTATCTCTTTAATTGAACAAGTAAATGAAGAACTTAGAACGGGTAAGAAACTCAATATCCGCATATCCTCAACTCGCAAAGGTAGCTTTTTAGTAGACCTTAACCTTTTGCTTGATACTTTGGATAAAATCCGAAGTCTCTTTAATAACCTTGATGCCCAAACTCTTGAAAAGATAACATATACCATTGGTGCCATTCTAATGGTAAAGAAACTTCTTAAAGGGGAGGAACCTAAAGAAATAAAGGATAAGGGAAGTAAAGTTGTAATTATTAGCGGTGATAATAATACTATAGAAATAGACAAAACAATCTACCGAATGATCTCTTCAAGTGAAAGGATAGATAAATCTATTAAAGACACCTTTGAACCCATAGTGGAAGAAGATAACATATCTGGTGTTGAAATAGAAGAAGTAAAAGAGAATGAAAGAAGGAAGTTATTCCAAATATCAAAGTCAGAAATATACTACGTTATAAAGACAAACCCGCTTCTTAAGGAGGAAACGAGGAGACTCTTTCTTGAGAAAGAAGAACTCGTAGTGCTAAAAGTTGTTTTCGCTAAAGAACGGAAATGGGAGTTTGTTTACAAAGGGAATAAAATTTCAGCTTACATTGAAGATGATTCTTTTTACGAAAATTTGATAAACCGCAAATATTCTTTTACCGTAGGAACAAGATTAATTTGCGATTTGGAAATTATTCAAGTTCTTGATAAGGAGTTAGGTATTTACGTCAATAAGGAATACATAATTAAAAAAGTCCATAAGGTTCTTCCTCCTCCAAAGCATCCAGAGCTTCCGCTAAGCTAAGTGTTTTGAAAAAGGTTAACAGGACATATATGTCACGTTTCATCATGGGATACACGAAAAATGGAACAGATAACTTTTATAATGTGCTAATATTGATTGAGGGATTTAGCTTTGCTGAAATGTGATATGTCATGATATATCATGACACGTTGTTTCATTTCTTCTCTTTTCTTCAATTTCTTTCCCGAAAAATAAAAATGGCTCCCCGGGCCGGGCTCGAACCAGCGACCTGGTGGTTAACAGCCACCCGCTCTACCAGCTGAGCTACCGGGGAGCTTTGCTGAGACATAATATAGGAAGACCACTTGGAGGTGTCAAGGGGTTTTGCGAAAATTTTGCTACAAATTTCAAAAACTGGAGGAAAGCTTTGAAAAAAGCTATCTTTCTAGATAGAGATAACACATTGATAAAGGACGATGGATACATTCACGAACCGGAAAAGGTAGAACTCTTAGAAGGAGTTCCTGAAGGGCTAAAGCTCCTAAAGGAAAAAGGATACCTTTTAATTGTTGTTAGTAATCAATCAGGAATCGGAAGAGGATACTTTGAAGAAAAAGATTTTCACGCAGTAAATAGAAGGCTACAGGAACTCTTAAAACCTTACCATGTTCAAATAGACGACTTTTTCTTCTGCCCTCACCACCCTAATGATAACTGTAACTGTAGGAAACCTAAAACTGGTATGGTTGAAAAAGCAGTTAAGAAGTGGAACATTGATCTATCAAAAAGTTTTGTTATTGGAGATAAAGAAATAGATGTTATGTTAGCCTTTAACTCTAGATGTAGAGGAGGAATACTAGTAGGAGAAAAACCTTTTGAAAACTTCTTTTTAGCAGCTAAGCACATTGTAGAGTTAGAGGAGGAAGAAGCGTGAAACTCTACACAAGAATAAAAAGAGAACCTAAGGATTTTATCGTAGAGGAAATACCTATACTCTCACCTCAAGAGAGTGGGAACTACTGGTTTATAAAGCTTAAAAAGTCTAACGTTTCAACTTTAGAAGCACTAAGAATTATCTCAAGATTTCTAAAAGTTCCACTAAGAAAAGTTGGATTTGCAGGTTTAAAAGATAGATACGCTATTACTAAACAATATTTAACTATACCTTGCGAGTTTGAAGTAGAAAACAAGTGTTTCAAGTTTGTTAAAAACCGTTTTGTAGAGTGTAGCTCTGTAAATTTTGAGAAAGAAATGGGTTTCTGCATAGAAATTTTAGGAAAAGTTAACCGTCCTTTAACTTTGGGAGATTTAAAAGGGAACAGGTTTACGTTAACAGTTAGAAACTTTGAAAAGAACTTAAGAGAAAGGTTTTACAGAAACCTTGAGATAGCAAAAAGGTTTGGTTTTCCAAACTACTTTGGAGAACAGCGGTTTGGAAGCGTAAAAAGCAGAGACGATTTTGTTCTAAGGTACATTTTACGGGGAGACTACGATAGTGCATTAAGGAGTTACTTCTTTGGAAAATCTTCTGTCGATTATTGGGGAGATTGGAGAAGACTTTACAAAACTCTCTCTCCTGCTCTTGAAGAGTACGAAAAAGACCTTATAAGAGGTTTGATGAGAGGATTAACGCCTGAAAAAGCATTTAGAATTCTTCCTAAAAATGTAAGACTAATGTTTAACTTTGCTTTCCAGAGTTTTTTATGGAACGAGACTTTAAGGGAATACATTGAAGCAAAATATCCTTTTGAGAGAGTCCCTTTTATAAATAACTGGAAGCTTAGCTATTACCTACACGTTCACGATATTGAATATTTAAAAGAACTTCAAATTCCTTACACAGGAAAAGAACACAAGATAAAAGATCCCGTTCTCAAAAAAGCAATTAACAAAGTCTTTAAAAAGTATGAAGTTAAAGAGGAATGGTTTGACAAAGAAGCTGGAGGAATGATTGTTATGACCGATGGACTAAGAAAAGCAATAGTATATCCCAAAGATTTTAAGGTATTAGAAAAAACAAAGAGAACAATCAAAATAAGGTTTTCCCTCCCCTCAGGAGCTTATGCAACAGTTTTAATGAGATTTTTACTTAAAGTGTAGAGAGAATT
>JBDOLX010000008.1 GCA_039832905.1 Desulfurobacteriaceae bacterium
CTTTTATCACAAAACTCCTTCTTTAACTCTTCTTGAATCGGTTATTTACCACTCTTTAACGGTAGGTTTTACTTTCATAACCATATCCATGTTTGCAGGAGCTCTTTGGTCAAGTAAAGTTTTTGGAACCTATTGGTCATGGAACCCTAAGGAGATAGCAACTTTGATTACTTGGTTTGTATACGCAGGAATTATTCATCTTTACATTTATAAAAGCTTTAAAGGTAAAAGGCTTTGCTACATGTCAATACTTGGTTTTGTAATAATAATGTTAAACTTTGTAGGTATTAATTTCTTTTCTTCTAAAGATGTCCACTCTTTTAAGGGGTAGATATGAAAGAACTAAAAATTTGTTGTTTGGGAGTGAACCACAAAACTGCTCCAGTAGAAATAAGAGAAAAATATGCTTTCAAGGGGGAAGAGTTAGAGAACTCCCTTCTAAAGCTGAATACCCTTTCCTCCATTGAAGAGTGTATGATTCTTTCTACCTGCAATAGGGTAGAAATTTACTTCACCTCAAGAGCCCCAAACCCCTTTAAAGAGGTTTACGACTTCCTCGTAGATACAAAAAATGCTAGCTTAGATGAAATAAACAAGTTTTTCTATAAAAAAGAACAGAAAGAGGCTGTAAGACACGGATTCTTTGTTGCTTCAAGCCTTGACTCTATGGTAATCGGTGAACCACAAATAGTTGGTCAATTTAAGGATGCATACCAGATAGCGAAAGAACTTGGAACAATAGGAACTGTAATGGATAGATTCTGCCAAACAGCCCTTAAAGTCTCAAAAAGAGTAAGAACAGAAACTGGAATTTCAAAAAACGCAGTTTCTATAAGTTTCGCAGCTGTAGAGCTTGCTAAAAAAATATTTGGGAACCTATCAGGAAAAAAGGTTGCAATAATTGGTGCCGGTGAAATGGCAGAACTTGCCGTAAAACACCTTGTTTCAAACGGTGCTTCAAAAGTTTTTGTCGTTAATAGAACTCTTGAAAGGGCAGAAAAACTTGCAAAAGAGTTTGGAGGAGAGGCTTTTTCTCTGAACGAACTGGAAAAAGTGCTGCCACTGGCAGACATAGTTATAAGCTCAACGGGAGCTCCCGGATACGTTCTTACAAAGGAAAACGTTATCCCTGCAGTTAAAAAGAGAAGCTCTCCAATGTTTCTAATAGATATTGCAGTCCCAAGAGACATAGACCCAGCCTTAAACGAGGTTGAAGGACTTTACGTTTACGACATTGATGATCTTAACGAAGTTGTAAAAGCAAATTTAAAAGAAAGAGAAAGGGCAGCAGAAGTTGCGAAAGAAATAATAGAAGAACAAGTAGAAAGGTTCACAAAGTGGCTAAAAGAACTTGAAATTGCTCCACTTATTGCTGAACTGAAAGAAAAGGCAGAAACCATACGAAAAGAAGAAATTCAAAAGAGGCTTGCAAAGTTAAACTTAAACGAAGAGCAACTTCAAGAAGTAGAAAACCTTACAAGAGTAATAATAAACAAACTCCTTCATCAGCCAATTACAAGTGTTAAGAAAAAAGCAACAGAAGAAGAAACAAATTACGTTGTTCAGTTCTTTAGAGAAATATTTGGACTTTCAAAGGAGTAAAGCGATGAAAATAAGGATTGGAACAAGGAAAAGTAAGTTAGCCCTCTGGCAGTCGGAATGGGTAAAAGAACAGATAGAGAAAAAGTTTCCAGATGTTAAAGTTGAGCTTGTGAAAATAACAACTAAAGGGGACAAAATTTTAGACGTTCCACTGGCAAAGATAGGAGACAAAGGACTCTTCACTAAAGAGATAGAAGAGGCAATGCTAAGAGGAGAAGTTGACATAGCAGTTCATAGTTTAAAGGACGTTCCAACTAAGCTTCCGGAAGGTTTAAAGCTTATAGCATATTCAGATAGAGAAGACCCAAGAGATGCCCTTCTTTCTTGCGGAAAATACACTCTTGAAACCTTACCCAAAGGTGCAACTGTAGGAACAAGTTCTTTAAGAAGAAAAGCTCAGCTAAAAATTTTAAGACCCGATTTGGTCATAAAAGATTTAAGAGGGAACGTTGATACGAGGATCAGAAAGTTAAAAGAAGGTGAGTATGATGCTATAATCCTTGCTGCTGCTGGAGTGAAGAGGCTTGGATGGGAAGATGAGATAGATGAAATAATTTCCCCTGAGAAAATGATACCTTCTGTTTCACAAGGTATCTTGGGAATTGAAGGAAGATGCGAAGATGAAGAAATAGAAAAGATTGTTAGAGAAGCTATAAACTCTTTTGAGTCAGAAATAGCAGCAACTGTAGAAAGAGCATTCCTAAGAACAGTTGAAGGAGGATGTCAAGTTCCTCTTGGCTGTTATGCCGTTGTTGTAGAAAATAGAGTTCATGTCAGAGCTTTCATTTCAGACCTTGAAGGAAAGTTCTTCTATAAGGAAGAAGGAGTATTTGAAGTTAATAGTTTAGAAGAGGCAGACTCTGTAGGAGTAGGAGTAGCTCAGAGACTTCTAGATGCTGGTGGAAAAAAGCTTCTCGACGAACTTATGAAGTGCCAATGAGAGTTTTCATTTCAAGTAGTTTAAGTGAAGAGCTTTTAAAACAACTTGAGAACAAAGGATTTGAGGTAGTTGCTTTTCCTCTAATTGAAACAAAACCTATTCCTTTCTCAAAAGAGGAAGTAATTGATTTTTCTCCAGATTTTATCATTATCTCAAGTAAAAACGGCGTAAAACACTTTTTTTCAGTAGTTCCAAAAGAGGAGACAAAAAAAGCTACCTTTATAGCGGTAGGATCTTCTACAGCCGAAAAGCTAAAAAGAATAGGGATTTCCCCTCTAATTCCCCAAAACTTTAGTGGAGAAGGCGTTGTTGAACTTTTAAAAGAACTTGGTTTAAAAGAACTAAAGAACAAAAAATTTTTAATTGTTAGACCCAAAGTAGCAAGGAAGGTGGTTTCTGAATTTTTAGAATCTCAGGGTTTTAGGGTTAAAGAGATTGTAGTTTACGAAACTGTCATAGATGAAAATGTAAGAGATAAACTTAACATGGAAATAGAAAAAGGTTTTGACCTTTTTGCTTTTACCAGTCCCTCAAATCTTAAAGCTTTTTTAGAACTTACAGGAGAAAAAGGAAAGGAAGCCTTAAACTCTTCAAAATTGATCCCAATTGGACATGTTACCCAAAAAGCGATAGAAAAAGCTGGCTTTCCAGTTTTTAAGCTTCCAGAGGAGTATACTCTTAACGGTATTGTGGACTTAATTCTCAAAACGTTCAGATAGGAGGACATAATGCTTACGGGAAAATTTCCAGAGCTTAGATTAAGGCGTCTTAGAAGAAATGAAAACCTCAGAAGGATGATAAGAGAAACAGAACTTTCTGTTAACGATTTCATATATCCAATATTTGTCGTTGAAGGTGAAGGAGTAAAGGAAGAAATACCATCAATGCCTGGACAGTTTAGGTACTCAATAGATAGGCTTCCTGAGGAAGTAAACGAGGTCAAAGAGCTTGGAATTCCTGCCGTTATTCTCTTCGGTATTCCCGCCCATAAAGACGAAGTAGGGTCAGATTCATACTCTGATGAAGGAATCATCCAAAGGGCAGTTAGAAAGATAAAAGAAGAGGTTAAAGACATTGTAGTTATTACCGACGTTTGTTTTTGTGAATACACTAGCCACGGACATTGTGGAGTATTAAAAGATGGTGATGTAGATAACGATGTAACATTGGAAAACCTCAAAAAGCAGGTGGTTTCCCACGCTAAGGCTGGTGCGGATATGGTAGCTCCTTCAGGAATGATAGATGGAATGGTTAAAGCAATAAGGGAAGCATTAGATAAAAATGGATTTAAACATATTCCTATAATGTCTTATTCTGCTAAGTATTCATCGGCATTTTATGGACCATTTAGAGATGCCGCCCAATCCTCGCCAGCTTTCGGAGATAGGAGAAGTTATCAAATGGATGTATCAAACTCTAGAGAAGCTTTAAGGGAAGTCCAATTTGATATAGAGGAAGGGGCAGATATAGTTATGGTAAAACCTGCATTATCATATTTGGATATTATCTCTAAAATAAGGGAGAACTTTAATATACCTATTGCTGCATACAAT
>JBDOLX010000009.1 GCA_039832905.1 Desulfurobacteriaceae bacterium
GACTGGTTAAAGATGATGTTATTGTAGAAGCTGTAAACCCAAAGAATTTCTCCATAAAAATTAATAGCTACTACTTAAAATATGCAAGCAATGAAGAACTAAAGAAATTTATAGAGGAAAACTACAAAAGAGCTTTAGGTCTAAAAAAAGCAATAGAACAAAGGGCAGAAACCCTAAAAAAAATAGGAAAAGCTATTTTTAGAATTCAAAAAGAATTTTTAAAGGATGGAGAAACTCTTAAGCCTTTAAGCTACCAAGAAATTGCTGAAATGCTTTCTCTTCATGAATCAACCGTAAGTAGAGCTGTGAAAGACAAATTCGTAGAAACACCTTTTGGAACTTTCCCACTTAAATTTTTCTTCCGTAGAGGAATCTCTAAAAAGTCTGTTGATTCTATAAAGGAAAAAATAAGAAAAATAATAGAGTCTGAAGATAAAAAGAAACCTCTAAGTGACAGCAAAATTGCTGAAATTTTAAAAAGTCAAGGTATTAAGATAGCAAGAAGAACGGTTGCCAAGTATAGGGAAGAAATGGGAATACCAGGGGCTTTTGAAAGGAGAGAAAGATGAAGTTTTTAATGGAAAAATGTAGAAATAACTTTGAACCACCTTGGCAAAAAGTCCTTGACTTTATAGAAGAAAATTCTTTACCAAACAAAAGAAGAACTCTCATCTACACTGAAAAACTAAGGGAATCTCTTAAAGGGGACTTTCCAGCTTTCTTAGAGGATGAATTTCTCCTCCACATTATCACCCTATTTTCCTATTCCCAAGCTTTAGGAGAGTTTATAGTTAGAAACCCTCAAAGTTTGGGTGAATTAAAAGACATTTACAAAAAGAAATTTCTTCCTCAAGATTTTGAAGTAGAAGTGAAAGAAGAAGAAAATCAAAAGGAGTTTAAAGAGAGGTTAAAGTTTTATAAAAACCTTCAAATGGCGAGAGTTGTCCTAAGAGACATTTTAGATTTAGCTCCTTTTAGCGAACTTGTAAGAGATGTAACCTTAATTTACGACAGCATCCTAAAGGCAGCTTTTCGTTTTGTTCAAAAAATTATGGAAGAAAGATACGGAAAAGTTAACAGTGGTTTCATCATAGTTGATATGGGAAAAGCTGGAGGATTCGAGCTTAATTATTCTTCGGATATAGATATTCTATTTGTCTATGAAACAAGGTATGGTGAATCGAGTGGTGGTTCTTACGGGAAACTCCAAAACCACGATTACTTTTCTCTTTTTTCCAAATTTATAACAGAAATCTTAAGCGATGTAATAGTTGTAGACCTAAGGCTTCGGCCAAATGGAACGATGGGCCCCATATGTAACGATATTGAAGCTTTGGAACAGTACTACACAGCCATCGCCCGTCCGTGGGAGAGGTTCGCTCTCCTTAAAGGGAGACCTTCCGTTGGAGACATCAAAAGGACGGGAATTGAATTTTTAAAGCTTGCAAGAGCATTTGTTTTTAGAAAATACATAGATCTTACATTGATAGAGGAAGTATTAAGGTTAAAAGAACTCATAAAAAGCAAGGTGAACAGAAAAGGAAAGAAGATAGATTTAAAGCTTGGACTAGGTGGTATAAGGGAGGTAGAGTTTATAGTTCAAGCTTTTCAACTAATTTATGGAGGGAAATATCCTCAGATTAGATCCAAAAATACTCTAAACGCTCTTAAAAGACTTTTGAAGTGGGGATTTCTAACCGAAAAGGAATATAAAGATTTAAGAGATTCTTACGTATTTTTGAGAAGAGCAGAGCACATGCTTCAAATTACAAACTTTAGGCAAACCCAAACTTTTCATCCAGAAAGTGAAGAAGCTGAAGAACTTGCTAAGAAAATGGGCTTTGAAACAAGAGAATCTTTCTTAGCTCACCTTGAAAAAGTTATGTCCACCGTAAACAACTACTTTACAAAGTTTTTCCCAACTGGAGATAGAAAACCACTGTCGGTAATAACAGAAGAAGACCTTGAAAAAATGGGATTTAGAGAACCAAAAGAAGTAAAAAGGTTTTTAGAAATTCTACTTAACCTCAAAACTTTAGCTTCCTCTGAGGTAAACAAGATAGATGTTATGGGAGAAAGATTTTTAGAGCTTCTATTTGAAGCTCCAAACTCGAAGAATGCCATGAAAAACCTTATTACTTTTTTTGAAAAAAAAGAAGGAAGAGTTTTCTTTTTCTCAATAATTTCTGAAATTCATGCTTTAAAACTCCTCTTTTTCTTACTTTCAACGAAAGACTTCTTCATAAAACGTTTTAGAGAGACTCCAGAAGTTGTGGATTTTATGTTTAATCCTGAGTACATAGAGAATCCTATAACGGTGGAAGGATTAAAGAAAGACTACAAAGAGTTAGATAATTTGAAGCTTGTTAAAAATTTAGCTGAAATAAGGGCTCTTTTACGCTTAAGATTAAAAAGGATAGAGATTGAAGAGTTTTTAAAAGAACTTACACAAGTTGCAGATTTTGTAATAGATGTTCTTTACACAAGATTAAAACCTAAGTTTTCTTTAGCTTCTCTTGGGAAACACGGAAGTAGAGAAATGAATATAGGATCAGATATAGACCTACTTTTCTTTGCCAAAGAACCACAAGAAGACATTGAGAAAGCCTTAGATTTAATTAAAAAGCTCGAAGAACTTGGCTTTGAAGTTGATACAAGGCTTCGTCCTTTTGGCGAAAAGGGAGATCTAATATCTACTGTAAGTTACTTTGAAAAGTACACTAAAGATACAGCAAGAGTATGGGAAAGAATGGCTTTCACAAGGTTTAGATTTCTAAAAGGAGATCTAAAGGAAGAAGTAGAAAAGGTTGTAGATAAGTTTCTCTTTGGAAAACCCTTTAATAGGAATGTCTTGAAAGAAGTCACCAGCATGAGAGAAACCTTAGCAACCAATTTAGGAAAGGGTAAAAACGATATCAAATATTCAAGCGGAGGAGTTGTAGATTTAGAGTTCATTGGCTACATTTTCCAACTCTACAAAGGGAAGAAGATAGGTAGTACGTTCCTTAGCTTAAAAGATCTTGCAAGAGAGGAAGAGGAATTTAAAAAAGGAATTAGACTTTACAAACTTTTAAGAGAAGCAGAAACGGAGAAGAGACTCTTTGGCGAGTTTATAAATTGGAGTGATAGAATTGAAGCCCTTAAAAAGGAGGTAAGAGAGTTTTATAAGGAGTTTATTGAATGGATAGAGAAAAGGATTTAGAAAAATATGCCCAGGAAATAACTACGTTAATCAAAGATACTTTTCCCTCTTTCTTCTTTTCAGGTTCAAACGATACACCTACGTTAAGAGAATGGTACTCTTTGGGGATACCCCCAAGTTTTATACTCTTTGCCTTGGATGGTGAAAATCTTCCTAGAAGGTTTTCTCTTAAAGATGTAAGAGAACTTGTTAAGAAAAAGTTTAAAAGATACTCAAAGGAGGAAGCACGAAAAGCTTTAATCACCCTAAAAGAGGAGAGAATTCCTTACGTTAGGATAGATAAGCTTTATACTGTTCTAAAATCGGTACTCTTGGATATTGGAGTTGAAGATCTCTCGATTCTAAACAAGCTCAACAAACTCAAAGATTTAGAGGACATAAAGAAAATAGAAAAAGAACTAATATCCTTTGAAGAGGAATTCTTTAGACTACTTGAAAAAAAAGCGCCAGTGAGCAAAAAATGTAAGGAACTTGCAGAGAAAAGGCTTATGCCTTATAAATTTTATTGGAAAGAGAAAGTTATCAATGTAACAAGAAACGCCTTAATAAAAAGGTGTTTAAAGGAAACGTATGGAATACCAGATTTTACAATTTTATAACTACTTAGATTACCCAGCAGCTAGAAAGGAAAGAATAGAAAAGCTGCTAAGTGATTTTAAGGAGAAAGGTATTTTCTTAGAGTCTTTTTTATCCAAAGGTTACAGAGGAGTAGTTTTTAGAGGTTCTTACAAAGGAAAGACGGTTGCCATTAAAGTTTTACGTTCAGATGTAGAAAAGAAAAATCCAATAGAAAAAGAGTGTAGAATCCTTGAATTCTTAGAAAAGACCTTGAAAACTGAAAACCCTGCCCCTTGTCTTTTTATTTGCAGAAAAGAGTTCCTTGTAATGGAGTTTATAGAAGGAGTAACCTTCTCAAGTGCTATTTTGGAATACAATCCTAAAGAAGTTATAAAGGAAGCTTTAAAAAGTTGTTATCTTTTAGACAAAGTTGGCGTAGAACATTCAGAAATAAAGGGAGAGAAACATTTAATCTTTGATGGAAAACGAGTAAGAATAATAGATTTCGAAAGTGCAAAGTTTAAAGAACTTCCAAGAAACCTTTTGCAGTTTGTTGGTTATCATCTTATCAGAAACGAGAAACTGCTTGAGAAATTGAAAATTTCAAGAGAGGAATTAAAAAAAATCATCGAGATTTATAAACAGGACAGGGAAAAAGGCTTTCATACTTTGACAAACCTTTTCGCTTGACTATAATTCCAATATCAATTTTTTCCTTGATAAGGAGGTGACAATTGACAAAGAGAACATATCAGCCAAGTAGGCTTCACGGTAAAAGGGTTCACGGATTCAGAGCAAGAATGAAGACAAAGTCTGGAAGAAAAATTCTTAAGAGAAGGAGAAAGAAAGGTCGTTGGAAGCTAACAATAAGCGACGAATGGAAGAGAAGGAAGTAAGGTTTACTTTTAGGAAGTTTGAAAGACTTCGAAAACAGAAAGAATTCCAAAACGTTTTTGAAAATGGTAAAAGTATAGGCGGCGCTTACGTCGCCTTTTACTTTATACCTAATGATTTGGGTTATCCCCGTGGAGGTTTTATAGCATCCAAGAAAATTTCCAAAAAAGCTGTAGACAGGAATAGAGCTAAGAGGCTAATGAGAGAAGTTTTTAGGTTAAACAAACACAAGCTAAAACCTGTAGATGTTATCTTTATTGCAAGAAAGGGTATATCGGGAAAAAAATATCAGGACGTTGAGAAAGATTTTCTTAACCTTGCCAAGAAAGTTGGCATTTTGAGGGAAAAGTGTTAAAGAAAGTATTTATCCTCTTCATAAGGTTCTATCAAAAATACATCTCCCCTTTATTTCCTTCAAGCTGTAGGTATTACCCAACGTGCTCAAACTATGCCATCATGGCAATAGAAAAGTATGGAATTCTCAAAGGGAGTATAAAAGCAATTTTTAGAATTTTAAGGTGTAATCCTTTTTCTAAAGGAGGAATAGATTACCCATAAGGAGCAAGAGATGGAAAAGAAAGAAACACTTAGGATTATAAACATCATTCTTATTAGTGTTGTTTTTATCCTTGGATTCCAAATCCTGTTTGGACAGGAGAAGAAAGAGAATAATTCTACAAATACCGTTAAAAAAGAAGAGGTGATAAGAAAAGATATTCCTTCTTCAAAAGAGATTGGAGAAGTTATTAATGTAGAAACTCCTCTTTACAAGGCCGAAATATCTACCGTAAACGGAAAACTATTATCCATTAACATTAAAAAGTACAACGCCCAACTTGTTTCAGAGTTCTCTAAAAAGCTTGGAATATTCCCATTAATGACAATTTCTGTTGACAAGGAGCTTTCAAAAGAGCTTGTTAACCTAAAACTCTCTCCAAGTCTAAAGAATGTAGTTGTAAAAGATACTCCTGTAAAGCTTACTTTAAGAGGAAAACTCAAGGACGGCAGAGAATTTGTAAAAGAGTTAACCTTTTATCCAAACTCTTACAAGATAGATGTTAAAACCAAGTTGAAGAATGCAGATCTAATTACCATTGTTGGACCTGACATAAAGGTTAATGAAGTTCACACTTCCAGAATGGGACATATAGGTCCAGTGGTAGAAACGGCAGAAAGAGTAGAAAGACTGGAAGTAAAGGATATCACAACTCCTATAAGGTTCAGTAATGTCATATGGGCTGGAGAGGAAGACAAGTACTTCTTACTTGCTCTGAAGGGAAAGGATTTTGTAGTTTCTATTGATAATGTTGAAGGACACAGCATAGTTAAAGGATTTTTAGGAAATGCTACCTTTTTTGGTGGTCCTAAGGAGTTAACACAGCTAGAAAGTCTTGGAATGGAAAATGCTATAGATTATGGGGCTTTTGGATTTCTTGCAAAACCTTTCTTAAAGTTTTTCCTTTTCCTACATCGGTTTATACCAAACTGGGGATTGGTAATTATTGTTTTAACAATACTAATTAAAATCATCTTCCATCCTCTAACCCACAAGAGTTTTGAATCTATGAAGAAAATGCAAGAGCTTGCCCCAAAGCTTGAGGAGATAAAGAAAAAGTATAAAGACAATCCTCAAAAGTTCCAAGAAGAAACAATGAAGCTGTACAGGGAAGCAGGTGTTAACCCAATGGGAGGATGTTTACCTATTTTAATTCAGATACCTATTTTCTTTGCTCTTTACGAGATATTCTTAAATGCCGTTGAACTAAAAGGAGCAAGCTTTTTGTGGATTAGTGATCTATCTATTCCGGATCCTACTTACGCAATGCCTATTCTCATGGGAGCTTCTATGATCCTTCAGCAAAAGCTTACTCCAACAACAAACCCACAACAGGAAAAGATATTTATGATAATGGCTGTTATATTTACTTTCCTTTTCGCAAGTTTTCCTGCAGGACTGGTTCTTTACTGGTTAACCAATAACATAATAACAGCCGTCCAAAACTTTATAATTAACAAAAAGCTACAAGGTAGTTCCTAATGGAGTCGGGAAACTTAACTCCTTACTTTGCCGTCCTTTCCGTTCTTATTATGCTTTCTGGCCTCTTCTCTGCTTCTGAAACTGCCTTCTTCTCTCTCAATACCTTAAGACTTGAAAGGTTGGCTAAAGAGGGAAATAAAAAAGCAGAAGAAATCCTGAAACTACTTCAAAATCCAGCTAACCTTATTGCTACAATCTTAATTGGAAATGAAATGGTTAATGTTGCAATCGCAGCCACATCTGCTGTGCTATTTATAAAACTTTTGGGAGAAGAACTCGGGACAAGCTTATCTGTTCCAATTACAGTTATAACACTTCTTATCTTTGGAGAAGTCACTCCCAAGACACTTGCTATAAAGTACAGCGAAAAATATGCATTCTTCATTTTTAGTTTCATAAAAACGGTGAGTTTTGCTATAACTCCGCTTAGGATACTTCTTGTGTCTTTAGCTTCTTTTCTTTTAAAGCCCTTTGGCGTAGAACTTTTCAATAAACCCAAAGCATTAACCGACGAGGAATTCTTACTTCTTGTCTCAGAAGGTGCAAAAGAAGGAACAATTGCTCAAGAAGAAAAAGAGCTCATAGACAGAACTCTTGACCTTGGAGAAATGGACGTAAAAGAGATAATGGTTCCTAAACATAAAATTTTCGCTATACAAAAAGATACCCCACTTAGAGAAGCTATAGAAAAAATAAAAGAAACGAAGTTTTCAAGAATCCCTGTTTACGACAAATCTTTGGACGATATAGTAGGCATTCTCTACACTCGAAAGATTCTACCTTTGAAGCTAAAAAAAGAAGACTTAGAAAGAGCTGTTGAGAATTTTTGCGATGAACCCTTCTTTATTACTGAATTTCTTACTCTTGATAAACTTCTTGAGAACATGCAAAGGTCTAAAAAACACATGGCAATAGTAGTTGACGAATATGGAAACACGGCCGGAATAGTTACCCTTGATGACATCTTAAGAGAAATTGTAGGTGATATCCCTGACGAAAAGAAAAATCATGAAGAGATAGAGAAGATTGCTGAAAGTAGGTATAAACTCTCGGGGAATACCTCCATTGAAGAATTAAAAGAACTATTAGAACTTGAAGATGAGGAAATTTTGGAAGAAGTTGACACAGTTGCTGGTTTGATGATGGCACTAATGAAGAAGATTCCCAAAGAAGGAGAGTCTGTAAGGTATAAAGACTACAAACTCACAGTTGAGCAGAAAGATGGCAACAGAATAACCTCCGTAATTGTGGAGAGAGAAAAGTAATGGAAGTATTACCGATTTTCCTCATATTGCTGTGCGTCCTATTTGAAGGATTTTTTTCAGGAAGTGAAATAGCAATAGTCTCTCTCTCTAAAATTGAACTCAAGAAAAGACTACAAAAAGGAGATAAAAGTGCCATTCTTCTTAATAAACTTCTTGCCGAACCGGAAAAACTTCTTACAACAACCTTAATAGGAACAAACCTTTCAACAGTAACAGGTTCTACAATTTACGCTACTCAAATCTTAGAGGACTTAAAAAAGGTTTTTCCTATTTTGGCTTCCTATCCAGAAATAGCTACTGTAATAGGCTTTACCCCAATAACCTTAACTTTCGGAGAGCTTATTCCTAAAAGCCTTTTCCAAAAGTACTCTTCACAGATTGCCTTTAAGATAGTTTACCCTATCTATTTCTTCTACTATCTATTTAAGCCAATTTCTTTTGTAGTAACAGGCTTTGCAAAAGCTTTTGCAAAACTAATAGGTGCAGAATCTAGCGATAACCCTTTTGTTACAAAAGAAGAACTTCAAATGCTGGTTGAAAGTTCCTCAAGATTTCAGATAGAAAAGACAGAGAGGAACATTCTTAAAAACATCTTAAGACTTCGTGAAAAAACAGTAGGAGATATATACGTCCCACTTCTTAACGTCGTTGCAATAAACGAAAATGCCCCTGTAAAAAGTGCAATAAGCCTTTTTGAAAAGTCGGGATTTTCAAAGCTTCCGGTTTACAGAAAGAGGTTTGATGATATTGTAGGCTACATCTCCATATCCGACCTATTGGACGTTGAGAATGGAGATATTCCAGTTAAAAAGTTAATGAGACCTATTCTTATCTTTCCAGAATACATGAGCATCTTTAACGCTTTGAAAGAATTCAGAAGATCAAAGGATCAGATGGCAATTGTTGTGGACGAATACGGTTCAACCCTTGGAATTTTAACTTTAGAGGACATATTGGAAGAAATAGTAGGAAAGATAGAAGATGAATTTGACAAATCTAAAGTTTCTATAACCAAGGAAGGAAGGGAAATTACTGCTAAAGGTTTTACAGAAATTGAAGAGTTAAACAAGTTCCTGAAGAAACCTTTACCTAGAAGTTCAGACTATACAACAGTTGCAGGACTAATTCTTCAAAAGCTTGGAAGATTTCCAAAACCGGGAGAAAAAATAGAGCTTGAAAATGCAGAAATAATAGTGGAAAACGTAGACCAAAGAAAAATAAATAGAGTAAAAATCAAAGAAAAGTAGCCCCAATGGGCTACTATAGTGATACTTTTATTTTAGAAACAGCTTCTTTTACTTTATTTCTTGCTTCTTCAACTGTATTTCCACTTGCTAAAACAACTCCCATTCTTCTTCTTGGTCTTGCTGTCGGTTTTCCAAATATTCTAACTTTTGTATCTGGAACACAGAGAGCCTCTTCTACTCCTTCGTAAGTTGGAGCGACTCCAAAATCTTTAGCGTGGAAGCAGTAAGAAGCACCAGGAGATAAAAGTTTTATTTCCATTGGAAGTCCTAAAATCGCACGAAGGTGTATTTCAAACTCACTCATATTTTGACTAATCATTGTTACCATTCCAGTGTCGTGAGGACGAGGAGAAACTTCACTAAACCAAACTTCATCTCCCTTAACAAAGAACTCACAACCAAAAATTCCATATCCTCCAAGAGCATCTGTTACAGCTTTTGCCATTTCTTTCGCTTTTTTTAGTGCAACTTCTGACATTTCTTGAGGTTGCCAACTTTCGTGGTAGTCTCCATCAACCTGAACGTGTCCAATAGGTTCACAGAAGAGAGTTCCTTGAGTTCTTGTTCTTACAGTAAGGAGAGTAATCTCAAAATCAAAATCTATAAACTCCTCAATAATCACAGCGTTTCCTTTTCCTCTTGCGTTCTCTTGGGCATAGAAGAAGGCCTTATCTACTTCCTCCTTGTTCCTAACAATGCTTTGGCCCTTTCCTGAAGAGCTCATTACAGGTTTTACAACGACTGGAAGACCTATTTCCTCTACTGCCTTTCTGTAAGTTTCCAAATCGCTTGCAAAACGGTATTTTGATGTCTTTAAACCAAGCTCTTCGGCAGCAAGCCTTCTAATTCCTATTCTATCCATTGTAAGTTTAACTGCTTTAGCACTTGGAACGATAGTAAACCCTTCTTCTTCAAGTTCTAAAAGAACATCGGTATCTATAGCTTCAATTTCAGGAACTATAAAATCGGATTTTTCTCTATAGACAATATTCTTTATTTGTCTCCCATCTTTCATATCAATAACGTAATACTTTTGGGCAACTTGCTGGGCAGGTGCAAACTGATAACTATCAACAGCTATAACTTCTATACCAAGTCTTAAAGCCTCTATAGCAAATTCTTTACCAAGCTCTCCACTTCCAAGAAGAAGCATTTTAGTAGCATTAGAGGACAATGGAGTTCCTATCTTCATAATACCTCCTTAGGAAAAACTTTTTGAAATTATATAATGGTTTTTAAGAAGAGAAGGTAGATAGGAAATAGCAAGGTAGAGATGAAAATAATGGATGCTGCTACTTCTGGTGAACGACTAAACCTTTCACATAGAACATAGTTGAGGATTGCAGAAGGTAGAGAAGATTGAACTATTAAGACTTTAGAAAGTAAAGGTGAACAACTAAAAAGTTTAACCAGGAAAAGAGCACTTAATGTTCCTCCAAAAAATCGCACTCCAGTTCCTACAAAACTTAAGACAACATCGTTAAGCTTAATTCTTGATAAACTTATTCCTATGGAGACAAGCATTAAAGGAAGAGTCGCCTCTCCAGCAATCTTTATTATCTTCTCAATTCCACTTGGAAGAACAAAGTCCTTTGTCAGAAAAGCAAAGACAGCAGCGTGGACAAGGGGTATTTTAAAAGCAGAAATAATTCCTTCCTTTAGATTTTCCCTTTCCAAAATAACGATTCCGAGAGTAAAGTGAAAAATAGCCATTACTACCATGTAGAAAGTAGCAAAAGAAACTACTTTTTCCCCAAACATTAAGTAAATGAGAGGAATTCCCATGTATCCAGCATTCATAACGGTACTT
>JBDOLX010000010.1 GCA_039832905.1 Desulfurobacteriaceae bacterium
TAAAGAAACAGAAAAACTCTGTAAGAAATGGCTTAAGGCTTATTGCTTATCAGCTCTTTTTTACAGGAGTTCCAGAGTACGCTGCTATAAATGAAACGGTAGAGGCAATAAAAAAACTTCTTGGTAAAAAAGTAGCTGGTTTTGTAAATGCTGTTTCTAAAAGGCTTTTAAATTTTGATTACAAAAAAGAAGTCTCTTCTATAAAAGATGAATTGGAAAGGATTTCTACTTTATATTCTTTTGAAACTTGGATGGTAAGAAGGTGGAAAACGTTTTATGGAAGTGAACTTGAAGAACTTCTCGAAAGTTTAAATAAAGTTGCTCCCCTTTTTTTAAGGGTTAACAGAATTAAAATTTCTCCAGAAAAGTTTTTTAATCTTCTTATCTCTTCTGGAATAGAGGCCAAGTTTCATCCTCTTTTTAAGGACTTAGTAAGAATAAAAGGTAGAGTTGTTATTGAAGATATTCCTGGTTATAAAGAGGGTTTTTTCTACATTCAGGATCCAGCTTCCTTTTTATCTGCTTATCTTTTAGAACCAAGAGAAGGAGAACTAATTCTTGATGTTGGAGCTGCACCAGGAGGAAAGACCACTGCAATATCGTCTTTAACTATGGATAGGGCAAGAGTTATTGCTGTTGATGTAAGTAGGGAGAGAATGGAGCTTCTGAAAAGAAATATAGAGAAACTTGGTATAAGAAACGTTGAACCAATCATTACTGATATCAGGAAAGATAGAAAATTTTTAGAAAAGTTTAGAAACTATTTTGACAAAATATTGATCGATGCTCCTTGTAGTGGGACTGGAGTTATAAGAAGACATCCAGAAGGTAAGTGGAATAAGTCTATATCTTTAATTAAACATAACCAAAGGATACAAAGAGACCTTTTACGTGTATGCTATGAACTTTTGAAACCTAACGGTATTCTTGTTTATAGTACCTGTTCGTTAGAAAGAGAAGAGGGAGAGGAGAACTTTGCATTCTCTCTTGAAATTGGTTTTAAGGAACTAATTCCTTATAATTTACCGAAAGAGTTAATTGAAAGAGTAGAACACAGTTATTTTAGAGTTTTTCCTCATAAAGATAATATGGACGGTTTCTTTTACTGTAAGCTTCAGAAGAAGGGGGATTAAAATGGCTGATATTGAAAGGTTAGAGTTAAACAGAGAAGTAATGTTGAGGCTAATAAAAGCTTTAATAGATGGAGAAGAGCTTGAAGTTATTGCGGACATAATCAGTATGGATCCGAACCTTTCAGCAAAACTTTTAAAGTTTATAAATTCTCCTTATTTTGGATTAAGAAAAGAGATTAAGTCAATAGTCCATGCAATTGCTTACTTGGGATATAAGAACCTTAAAGACTACATTTTTGTTCTTTTAACTACTTCCCTGTTGAAAAATAAAAGTAGAGATGAAATTAAAAAGTACCTTAAGTTTGCTTACTTATTAAGATTTGTTGCTGAAAAATCGTTGCCTGAGCACTCTGACGAAGCTTACATGGTTGGAATATTGGAACCAGTTAAGAAAGAGGTTGGAGAAAAGGCCATTAAGGAGATTTTAGAAAAAGCAGGAGTTTCCGACTACGTAGTAAATGGTTTGCTTGATGACAATAGTAAACTCGGACAACTTAAGTTGAAGGCTTTTAGACTTCTGGAAGTATGTGAAAAGTTTTCAGAAGTTGGAGCTGATCTTAATAGTTTTGAGGATCTATCAAAAGAGGACGTAATCGAAATC
>JBDOLX010000011.1:0-8182 GCA_039832905.1 Desulfurobacteriaceae bacterium
AGTAAGTTCTACCTTCTACTAAGAATCCAACAGTATAAATATATAAGCAGATCCTAAGAAAGGAAATTTGCAAGGTTTATCACAAACTTTCTTGATTCTGATAACTTCTGAAAGTATCCAAAACTTTTTTTGTGAATTTGATCTTGATATGTGTATCTCCAGATAACTTCCCAATCCTCTTCTTTTGAAAGAGAACCTGTTATCTTACAATCACAGACAAGTTTAGGTATCCACTTCCCTTCTGCTTTAAAGAGGAAATAGTAATTAGTGGTTGGGTTTTCCTCTTGTTCAATACGGTAAAGATACTTATCAAGTTTTTCATAAATTCTTGATTTCTCCTTCCACTCTAACTTTTCCCAATCTTTGTTAAAAACACCTAAAATCACAAAGTTTTCAGTAGCACCAACGATACTATGGTAGTCTGCAAGATTAAACCCATCTCCCGTAAAGATAATTCTTGTAGTCTTTTCCATCTTCTCCTCTCTTAATCAAATATCAATTTCATCTACTAATTCTCTTTCTTCTTCTGTTTCCAATTCTGAAAGGAAGTCTAAGTGTATGGGGTATAGTTGCATTCTTGTAGATTCGTAAAGGATTGTTTTTGGTATTCGTTTACAAAGTCTTTTTGATGAGGTATCTTTTTCCATAATCCCAGCTTCTATAAGTCTTTTTATGAGGATTTTCCTGCTAACTCCGAAAATTTCTGTTAGTTTATCCAATCTTTTAGGTGTTAGGTAGTTCTCTTCTTTTATAATTTTTTCAACTCCCATATCTTTCTCTTTTTGAACTCGTCTATAAACAAGAAAGTCTCCCTTGTATTCCTTAACTGTCTTTATGACTCGTCCGTGTATGTCTTCTTCTTCTACAAGCGTTTCTTTTGAAAATCCTTTTATTATCCTTTCTATCTTCTCTTTTAAGTTTTCTTCTCCAGAATAAACTTCTTCATTAAAGCTTCCAACTTCTTCTAAAGCTGTCCATAGTTCAGTAGTGTCAATTCCAAATAGTCTTCCTACTTCTTCCATTACTACCGAAACTGCTGCTAAAAACCTTACAAACTTTGAATCAAGTTTGCTGTATCCCTCTCTAAAGTCAAGTTCCCGTTCCTTGAAAGCTTTTATTATTCTTTCTTTGTTTCTTTCAAAATGTTCTATCCAAAGAGGTAAGAGATTTCCATAGTTTTCGTAAAGGTCTTCTACCAACCTTGCTAACTTATCCCCACCAAACTTTTTCTTTTCTACTGGAAATACTAAAAGTCTTCCTTTCAATCCTTCTCTATAATTATCAGAAGAATATGAAAGTATTTCGTCTATTCCTATTTCTGATGAAGTAAATATCACTCCTCTATACTTCTCTGCTTTTCGTAGAGTAAGATCAATATTCATTCTTACTCTGCTATCCCCTCCAACAAAGGAATATACAAAGTTAAGAAACTTCTCTACCCTCTTTTGAGGATTTCCATCAAGATCCCTTATTTCCTCAAGGTGTATGGGAAAGTCTTTAAACCTGCTAACAAAAGCTTCAAATCCTCCTTCTGTGAAGTTGAAACTTCTTTTAAGTTCTGGATGTGCATAGAAAGATACCACACTCTTTATTGCTGTTGTCTTACCACTTCTGGACTCTCCTTGAAGCATAATAACAAGGTTATAGTCGTTTTTTAGTAAAGGTTGAAGAACACTTGTAGTAACCCCCATAACCCATACAAGTCCTGCGTGAGGATACTGTTTAATTATGTTTTTGATAACTTCAATTTCTTTTTCACGACTACCTTGTCTTATCAACTTTTCTTTAATGTCTGGACTTATGAAAACGTCTATCGTACAAGTAGAAGGATGAACATAAACTTCTTCTCCATCTATTTTTCCCCAACCTAACCTACTGGAATAAGGACTGCTAAATATGTTATTTTTGTTTAGTCTTATGAACTTAGTTATGTAATTTTGAATTTTCTTTGCTTCACTTTCTGAAACTTGAATTCCTTTCTTGTTTAAAAACTTGCATAAAAGCTTATGAAAACTAATAACACTATACTCTATCTCTATTTTCTTCCCTGAAATAAAACTTAAGGTAGCTATATATCCCCCATCTATTTCATCTGCATTTTCTCTAACTTTTGTAACTACGAAAAACTCACATATAGATTCTCCATTACAGAGTAGTAAACCATTATTTTTCTCATATCCTTTCGGAATTGTTGGAATAAAGCCTATCCCAAATAAGTTCTCGTAGATCCTTAAGAATTCTTCCTGTTCCTCTTTTTTTAGCTTTTCTTCAAGTTCTCTTCTTTTCTCAGAAACTAACCTCTTAAACTCTTTTTCTATCTCTCTTTTTCCTCTTTTGTAAATCTTTTTTATTTCTTCTACTACTTCAAGAGGAAGTTCTGTTAAATGCTTTGCAAAACACTCCAAAACACTTTCAAAAGATAACAGTCCCTCTAACTTTTTCCCCTCTTTTTTGGTATACTTCATGAGAGGTGATACTGCTTTTTCCATTAACTTTTCTAAAGCTTTTTCTGGACTTACTCCCTCTTTCTCTTTTTTCACAAGATAATCGTCTATTCCCTTTCCTTCTTCTACACTCCAAACTAAACTTTTAACTTTTACTACTCCCTTTGATAGGAGATAAGAGTAAAGCTTTAGTTCTGCTTTAGCTACATTCACATTGTAAATTCCATCTGCGTCAAAAGCAATGAAAATCGTTTTGTCTTTTAGAGAAAGCTTTCTAAATGTGTTCTCATTCCAATTGTTTACTCCACCAAGTCCAACTGCTACATACTTTCTGTATTCTGTTTCTAACTTCTCAAGTTCCTGCTGTAGTTTTGCTGTCTTTTTCTCTCCTTCGGTTATGACAAAGACTGATTTAGGACTGCTTATCTTTCCTTCTACATCTTTCAAATAGTAAAGGTGGACAGTTTCCTCTAAGTGTTGCTTAGAAGGTTGCAGATACTTGGGTAAGCTATCTTTATTCTCCTGATAGTAAACACTTCCCTCATTCCACTCTAAAACCTTTACTCTTCCATACTTGACAGGAAGATGTTGGTAGGGTATTATATAACCGTCGGTGATTATTGGACTTCGCGTTTGTTTTTCTATAAGCGAACGGTGAATGTATTGTTTAAAGTTTTCAGGAGTTAGGGGGAGTATCCCCATTCTTTCTACTGTTTCTAAAATCAACCCTGATTCAGCTAAGTCATTTATAGATCTTTCTGAAAATTCCTGACATTCCAAGCTTTGTAAGGACAACCTAATAGGGAGATTCACGGGATCATTCTTCTTTCTTCTTTTCCATTCTTCTCTTTCTCTTCTCTTTTCTCTTTTTACAGCTATCATTTCGTACTTACCTCCTTTGTGTTTTACTGCATTTCTAATTGATAATATAGCATAAAATACAAGCAAGTCAATACAGATAATATTTCTTTAAAAAGATATATTCTCACTCTTCACAGAAAAGAAAAACTAAGAAAGCAAAGAACTATTAAGCTGTAATTTTTTTGTGTCTTTTCCTTTTCTAGTTAAAATAGCGATTACTATGAGGCTATTTAAGAGAAATGGTGTATGGTATGTAGAGATAGAGAGAAATATAAGAAGAAGTTTAAGGACGAAAAGTAGAGATGAAGCTTATAGGCTATTTAAAAGGTTACAAAGAGAGTATCTAAAAGGAAATATAGAGCGTTTTGTAAAAAAGAAGGAAGAGAAAATAAAAATTTCTCGGTTTATAAAAGAGTATCTTGATTGGTGCGAGTATGCAAGATCCAAGTGGACCTACAAGAAAGCAAAGTTTGTTTTAGGAAGGTTTTCTAAAGTTGTAGGTGATTTGTATCTTTCTCAGCTAAAAAGGAAACACCTTGATACCTATGTATCTTTTATGCTTAAGAATGGTTACTCTAAGGTAACCATAAACATTCACATAAGAACTATAAAGTCTGCTTTTTCTAAAGCAGTAGAGTGGGAGTATTTATCTGAAAGTCCTTTTAAAGGATACAAGCAACTAAAACAACAAGAAAGACCTCCTTCTTTTTTACTTCCAGAGGACATAAAGAGAGTGGAAGAGGTTATTTCCTCTCCTGAATGGTTAATAATATTTCGGATTTTTGTTTATACAGGAATGAGACTTTCAGAGGTTTCTAACTTAGATTGGAAAGATATTGACTTTGAGATGGACATCATTACTGTTAGAAAGAGTAAGAACTATAAGTCAAGGAATATACCTCTTCACCCTATTTTGAAGAAGGAACTTTTAAAGTGGAGAAAGGAAAGTGGAAAAGTTGTTAGATTTAACTATCACACTATCACCCATAAAATAAAAGAGTTTCTTGTAAAAGCTGGTTTTCCACATCTTAGGCTGCACGACCTAAGACATACTTTTGCTTCACTTCTTGTTATGAATGGAGTAGATTTAAGAACTGTCCAAATCTTATTGGGACATCAAGATTATAAGACTACAGAAGTCTATGCACATCTTTCTCAAAGACATCTTAAAGAAGCTATAAAAAAGCTACCTGTTTTTGGTTAAGGGAAAGGAAATCTCTTGTGGTTTTAATAACTACCATAAAACACACACATTTTTTATATTCAAACATAGTTGTTGCTTTTGGAACTCCCTTCATTCAAAAAAAAACACGAACTACTTCACGAACAACTTGCGAACAAAATGCGAACAATAATAGTGGAAGTCTTACAAGAATTCTTATACGTAAATAACTCAAAATCCCTTGGGCGTAAGCCCGTGCGGGTTCGATTCCCGCCCCGGGCACCAAACATCTAAAGTAAAGAATAACCTTGTCTCATATTGCTTTTCCAAAAGTGCCTTCTTCTATACTCTTCTAAGAAAAGAGAAGCTTTCTCAAAAGCTGTGCCAATATCATGTCCTTTAGCTAAAAATGACAAGACTGCAGAAGAGAAAGCACAACCGGTTCCTCTTATTACAAGACTATCCTTCTCATGTTTAATTTTTCTTAAGACGTTACCTCTCCTCATCAATACATCTTCTACAAGATTTTCGTTTAGTTTCTTCCCTTTTAAGATTACATATCCATCAAAGTTTCTGAGAGACTCCTTTAAAATTCTATACTCTCTCTCATTAGGAGTAATAACGGAAGAAACCTCTAAAATCGGTTCCAACACGGATACATTTTCTACAAAATCTTTCCCAAATGTTGGAGATAGAACAGGATCAAAAACCACAGGAACTTTTAAGCTACCAACAACCTTTGCAATTTCCTTGTTCACTCTTTCTTCTTTATGAGGAATCCCAATCTTCACACCTTTTATATCAAGTTCTTCTAGAACAAGGTTAAGTTGATTAAGAATTAATTTTTCATCCATAAACTCAAAAAGTTTCACACCTTTTGTGTTTTGGGCTGTGTTTACCGTTATAACAGAAGCTCCAAGGAAACCAAAGTAGTTAAAAGTCCTAATATCTCTTAATATTCCTGCACCGCCTGTTGGGTCAAAGCCAGCAATAGAAAGTAAAAACTCTTTCATTTTAAACCCCTTATTAGTATCATTTAAAAGCCAAAATCTTTTTAGTGGGGTAAAGCAATGAAATACAACTTTAAAGATATAGAAAAGAAATGGCAAAAGGTGTGGGAAGAAAAGGAAGTTTTTAAATCAAATCAAGATACAGGAAAAAAGAAATATTATGTTCTTGAAATGTTCCCATATCCATCCGGTCGCATTCATATGGGACACGTTAGGAATTATTCAATTGGTGATGTAATTGCAAGATTTAAAAAGATGTTTGGATACAACGTCATTCATCCAATGGGATGGGATTCTTTTGGGCTTCCTGCTGAAAATGCTGCAATAAAAAGTGGAGTTCATCCAAAAACTTGGACTTTAAATAACATAGACTATATGAAAAAAGAACTTAAAAAGCTTGGTTTTTCATACGATTGGGATAGGGAAATTACAACGTGTCTTCCTGAATACTACAAGTGGAATCAATGGATATTCCTAAAAATGCTTGAAAAAGGAATTGCTTATAGGGCTAAAGCATCAGTAAACTGGTGTCCATCTTGCGAGACTGTTCTTGCAAATGAACAGGTTGATGAAGAAGGAAGATGTTGGAGATGTAGCACCCAAGTTGAACAAAAAGAAATTGACAGCTGGTTTTTGAAAATTACTGACTATGCCGAAGAACTTTTAAATGACTTAGAAATCTTAAAAGGACACTGGCCAGATAAAGTTTTAGCAATGCAGAAAAACTGGATAGGAAAGAGTATTGGTGCAAAAGTAAAATTTGAAGTTCCTGAAAAAGGAAAAGAAATCGAAGTATTTACAACAAGGCCTGATACCCTATTTGGTGTAACATACATAGTTCTTGCACCAGAACATCCTTTAACCCTTGAGCTTTCTAAAGACACTCCACAAGAAGACGAAGTTAAAGCCTTTGTTGAAAAAATGAGAAAAACAGAGAAAAGAAAAAGAACAACTGGAGAACTTGAAAAAGAAGGAGTATTCTTAGGAGTTTATGCTGTTCATCCACTAACAGGTGAAAAAGTTCCTGTATATTCGGCAAACTTTGTTCTTATGGATTATGGAACAGGTGCTGTAATGTCTGTTCCTGCACACGACCAAAGAGACTTTGAATTTGCCAAAAAGTACGGTCTTCCAATAAAGGTTGTAATAACTCCTTCTGATAAAGAGTTAAAAGCTAGTGAACTTTCTGAAGCTTATACAGAGCCGGGAGTTTTAATAAACTCTGGAGAATTCACAGGACTAAAGAGTGAAGAAGCCAAAAAGAAAATTACAGAAAAGCTTGAAAAACTTGGTAAGGGTGAAAGAACAGTTCAGTATAGATTAAGGGACTGGAACATTTCAAGGCAAAGATACTGGGGAACACCGATACCTGTAATTCACTGTGAAACTTGCGGAATAGTTCCAGTTCCAGAAGAAGACTTACCGGTTGTTCTACCAGAAGACGCACCATTAACAGGAGAGGGAAGATCACCACTTGAAAGGGTTAAGGAGTTCATAAATGTAAAATGTCCAAAGTGTGGAAAAAACGCAAAAAGAGATCCAGACACTATGGACACTTTCTTTGATTCTTCTTGGTACTTTTTAAGATACTGTTCTCCAAAAGAAGAAAAACTCCCATTTAACCAAGAAGAAGCCTCTTACTGGATGGTTGTAGACCAATACATAGGTGGAATTGAGCACGCAGTTTTACACCTTTTATACTCAAGGTTTTTCACAAAGGTTTTAAGAGATTTAGGTTTCTTTAAAGCAGATGAAAACCACAGCCAATATCTATTTTTCAAAAAAGGAGAGCCATTCCAAAACCTTTTAACCCAAGGAATGGTTTGCAAAAGATGGGTTAGCGTTAGAAACCTTTTAAAAGCCTTTAACCTAACAGAAGAAAGTCCTGTTTCCGACCTTGTAAAAGCTTTAACTGGAAAAGATGCAAAGATTAACGAAACAATTGGTTCTTTAATGAAAAAACATCACATCACAATTGGGGATAATGCAAAATTACTTTTATCGACGGAAGAAGTTAGAAAATTCCTAGGAGAGGAAACATTTTATATAACTCTTAAAGATTTTGTGCCCTATAATAAAGAACTCAAATCTTTAATAATATCTATTAATTTTGAAAAAGGCAAAGCTACTTTTGGAATAGACAAGAAAGTTGATATCGATAACTGGAACATTCAACTAGACCATGAACTGTTAGAAATAGTTAACAAAGTAATATCGATAGATAGATTAAAAGATCTTGCAAAACTTGAGAGACAAAAACATCAAAAAGATTTTATAAGACAAATAATTCAACTTATATTCCAAAAACCTGATCTACCAAAAGAAGTAATAGAGTGGTTAAACGAAGTTTATTCCAAAGAATGGCAAATTGTCTTTTCCATATCTGAACTTAATTCTAAATGGTGTATTTCACCTAAGCAACACTCTTTAGAAGACATCATACAAGACCTTGAAGAAAAGTTTGGTGAAGTTTCAAAGATGAGTAAATCAAAACTTAACACAGTTGATCCTGATGAAATGATTGAAAAATATGGAGCAGATGCCACAAGACTTTATGTTCTTTTTGCTGCACCACCTGAGAGTGAATTTGAATGGAAAACAGAGGGAATAGAAGGGACTTATAGATTTTTAAGAAGAGTTTTCCAATTTGTGGTTGAAAACAGAGAGCTCTTTAATGAAAACTTTGAAGGCGAGATTTCAAAGGA
>JBDOLX010000011.1:8192-25933 GCA_039832905.1 Desulfurobacteriaceae bacterium
AAGAACTTGAAGAAAGATTTAAGTTTAACACTGCAATAGCTTCCATAATGGAACTTTTCAATGAAGTTCACAAGTTTTCTCCAAAAACACCAAAAGACAAGGAAGTTTTAAAGGAAGCAATAGAAAAATTGATAATAATGCTATCTCCTTTCACTCCTCACATTGCAGAAGAAATGTGGGAAATAACA
This sequence comes from Desulfurobacteriaceae bacterium, assembly GCA_039832905.1. NCBI lineage: Bacteria > Pseudomonadati > Aquificota > Aquificia > Desulfurobacteriales > Desulfurobacteriaceae > Desulfurobacteriaceae bacterium. Next base: position 8,381 of record JBDOLX010000011.1, read on the forward strand.
GGACACGAAAAACTTCTTGCTGAAAGTAAATGGCCAGAAGTTGACGAATCTGCCCTTAAAGTTGATGAAATTGAAATCCCAGTTCAGGTAAATGGTAAAGTGAGAGGAAAGATTGTAATTCCTGCTGATGCTTCAGAAGACTTAGTTAAAGACTTGGCATTAGAAAATGAAAAGATAAAGAAATACGTAGAAGGAAAGAGTATCGTTAAGTTTATTTATGTCAAAGGAAGACTTGTTAACATAGTTGTTAAGTGAGGTTAGAATGCGTGTTCTCTCTTTCCTTCTTCTCTTTTTCACCCTATTTTCTTGTGCTTCTACCAAGAACCTACCCCCTTCAAAAGTTGAACATATCTACCTTGAGCCTGTAGTAAACAGAACTGGAGAAGAAGGACTGGATGTAATCTTTTCTAAAGTTGCCAATGAAGTTTTTTATTCCGATTCCCGTTTTAAAGTTGAGAAGTTCCCTACAAAAGGAGTAACTCTCCTTGTAAAGCCTACAGTTAACTCTATTTCTACTTTTGCAGTAGGTTTTGATAGATATGATAGAGCTGTAGAATATAGAATGACCATTACAGCCACTGTTAAACTGGTAAGATACGGATTTACTAAATCCATCTATACTTTTAAGATTACAAGGTACGACTTTTACGATGCAACTGGAACACCAGAAGAAATAGAAACAAGAAGAAAAGAGTGTATAGAAAGGATCGCTTATGATATCTTTAGAGAAGTAGGAGAAAGAATTTTAGTAAAGGGTAGAGAAATTGAAAGTTCTCCAAAGCTTTGAAGATGAATACTACCTTTTGATTGAAGTAATCTGGAAAGGAGAAATTTTTATCTTCTTTCTTGATAAAACCCAAGGAACGGAAACTCTTGGAATACCGCAGAAAGGTTTTAAACTCTCAGAAGTTTTAGAAAAGCATAAGAAGGATAAAAATTACTGTCTTCCTTGCGAACTCTTACTAAAGCTTGAAAAAAAAGTGGCGAGACACGAGAACAACGTTTTGGAATGGGGATTAACCTTAGAAAAGCTTGAAAGGTTCAGGCAAAAACTTTTAAGTGGGGGAAGCGATGTCAAAGGTTATTGACTGCAAAGGACTTTCTTGTCCAATTCCTGTTTTAAAGACTAAGGAAGCTCTTGAAAATATTGACAGTGGAAAAATAACTGTTATTGTTGATAATAAAGCTTCCAAAGAAAACGTAAAGAAGTTTGCAACCAAAAACGGTTGTACCGTCGAAGTTGAAGAGAAAGAAGGTCTTTTTTATCTCCATATAACCAAGGGAGAAAATACCCAAACTTCCGCTACAAAAAAAGAAGAAAAGGAAATAGGTAAAACTCAAGTAGCTCTTATAGCTTCAACTTACGTTGGGGAAGATAAAGAGCTCGGGAAAATTCTTTTAAAAGGTTTCCTAAAAACATTTGTAGAATCTGACGCAAAACCTAAAAAGATCGTTCTTATAAACACTGCAGTAAAACTTGCATGTAAAGGAAGCGAAGAAGAAATCCTTAACCTTCTAAAACAGCTTGAAGAAAGTGGAGTAGAAATTATTCTTTGCGGAACTTGTCTAAACTACTTTAACCTTCTTGATGACCTTCAAGTTGGAAGTGTTGGAAGTGCTTATGATGTTGTAAAGTCTCTTACTGACGCCGATTCTGTAATAAGGCTTTAACAAAATTCATACCTGCGCACTTATGCGCAGGTTTTCTTCACTATTTTTTATCCTTACAGTACCTCTCAAGGAGAGAAGGAACTCCTACTTTGTGTAACATAATTGAAGAAGGACAAATACCGGTTATTGCATAAAACATAAGCATAAATCCCACAAAAGCTGTAAAGTAGAAAAAGTTATTATTCCCTGTATAGAGTCCCAATACTATACTGAAGAATACAAAAAAACCTGCTAAAAAAGACGTAATTCTTTCTATATACCAGCTATCGGTTTTCGCCCTGAAGATTGCCATCTCCTTTTACCCCCTTTTCATAAATCAGTTGACATTCATTAGGAATTTCGGAATAAATTTCATTGTAATTTATAAATTTATCTCCGAAGCAGATTCCTGCAAGTTTCCCCTCCATATTGAAAACGAATCCGTTGTCAGTACAGTTTCCATAAAACTTGTCAAAACGAAAGCTACCATCTTCTATTGGAGTAGCAAGAATTCCCATTCCTTTTAATTTTCCTTTCTGAACTTCTGGAGGCCAAAATTTTTCAACAACATAATTAACATCTATAATGCCATCTTCACAAAGATAAACTCTCGTTGGTTCAAAGAAAATCTTGCTTTTAGAAAAAATGGTTTTTATGAATTGCCACTCCATAGTTGAAAGCGTTAAAAGATGAATACTTGTTCCATTATTAGTACCGTAGACCTTAAAAACAAGAGCCGGGTGATAAACAATTCCTTCTTTTACTTTCACAAATAACGAAGGTACTCTATCTTCCAATTCCCCAAATTTTTCCTCTGAATAATTTTCATTGTTGGTTTCGGGAAGAAAGGGAACCAAGTCGTTATATTCATTATCATTGTTTACGCAATGGTTTTCGTTATTTCCATTTTCTTTTGGTTTATTTATTTTAAGTGTATTAACCTTTTCTTCTTCAGAAAAATATCTTTTAATGATTGAATCTTTGTAAAGAAAAATATTTGCTGAAAAGCTAAAAATAAAAACTACTCCAAGGATAATGTTTACAATAACCCATAACCTACTCATAGAATTCCTCTAAGAGAATCTTAGCCTTTATTCCCACGCTGGAAGCTGAATCAAGTTCAACGCACTTTTTAAGGTACTTTTTAGCAATCTTTTTCTTACCTTCCTTAAGGTAGATTAAAGCCAACTTATAGTAAGGAAGTTGAAGCCTTGGATAAAGAGTAATTAACCTTACATATATCTCTTTGGCCTCATTCTCTCTTTTTTCCTTTTCCAGAATAGAAGCAAGTTCAAGGTAAGCAGGTACATAATCGGAGTTGTTCCTCAAAGCTTTAATAAGATACTTTTTGGCTTCCTCCAGTTTCCCTTCTTTTTCAGAAAGAAGAGCCAGTCTGTAATATGCAACCTCTGGGGTAAGGTAAAGAGGATTACTCAAAGCTTTCTCATAATACTCTTTTGCTTTTTTCAGGTTACCTCTCTTTTCATAAACAATCCCTAAGTTCACATAAGCCTCAGAATATTTAGGATCTATCTTCAACGCTTTTCTTATATATTTCTCGGCTTTATCCAGTTCGTCCCTTTGAATAAAAGCTGATCCAATAGCGTTATAAATCTTTGGATCTTCATCCTTTATTTCTAGTGCTTTAAAAAAATAGTTTAAAGCCAGAGGAACTTCTCCTATTTGTAAGTAAGATATTCCTACCTGGTAGTACCCTTCTGCTTTCTCTTCTTTCGAAACTTTTACTTCCTGAGAGGTTTCTGGATTTAATAGAGTTATGGGCTTCTCTTTACTAGAACTTGAAAAACAGGAAGCGGTAAACAAAGAAACTATAAGCAATATAGAATCTCTGATTCTCATCTATCTACCCTTTATTAGAAAAAGAGCTTCCATTCTTGTTGCTTCTTTCCTCATACTTCCTTTCACTGCACTTGTTACAGTATAGGAACCGGGTTTCCTAACTCCTCTCATAATCATGCAAAGGTGCTGAGCTTCAATTACAACCATTACACCTTTTGCTTTTAGCTTTTCCATAATGGCATCTGCTATTTGTTCTGTCATTCTTTCTTGAAGCTGAAGTCTTTTAGCGTAAACATCAACTATCCTTGCTATTTTTGAAAGACCTGTCACCTTGTCATTTCCAGGAATATAAGCAACGTGAGCTTTCCCAAAAAATGGAAGCATATGGTGTTCACATAAGGAATATATAGGAATATCCCTAACTATAATCATCTCATCATACTTTTCAGTAAACAGGACAAGGTGGTTATCTACAGAGTCGTTATAACCAGCTAGAATCTCTTCATACATCCTAGCTACTCTTTTAGGAGTATCCTTTAAGCCTTCTCTATCAGGATCCTCTCCGATAGCTAGCAATATTTCTCTTACCGCTTTTTCTATTCTCTCTTTATCAAAAGCCACTCTTACGCCTCCCATTGTGGAGTAAACTGCTTTGGCAAGTTATCTTCAAGTCCTTTCCTTGGAGGAGTTGGTTTATTTGTGTCCTCACTTTCTGTTTTAAGTTCTCCTCTCATAGCCTTATCTATTTCTTCACCTGTAAGCGTTTCTCTCTCAAGAAGTGCCTTTGCAAGGTTTTCAAGCTTGTCCATATTCTTGGATATTAGTTCCTTAGTTCTTTCGTAAGCTTCCTTAATAATCCTCTTAACCTCTTTATCAACTAACCTTTTCATCTCTTCACTTACAAAGTCTGTAGGTTCTCCAAAATCTTCTTTTACCTTCACAGCAATAGGACCTATTTTCTCACTCATTCCCCATTCAGCCACCATTTTTCTTGCAATCTCTGTTGCCCTTTCTATATCGTTCCCAGCACCGGTAGAGATAGTTCCAAGAGCCAGTTCTTCTGCAACTCTTCCCCCAAAGAGAACGCAAAGCCTATCAAGCAGATAGTCTTTTGTATACGTGTATCTATCCTCTTCAGGAAGTTGTTGAGTAATTCCAAGGGCTTTTCCTCTTGGAATTATTGTAACCTTATGAACCTTATCCGCATTTGGCAAAAGCTTTGCGACAAGGGTATGTCCAGCCTCATGATAAGCAGTTGTAAGCTTTTCCTCTTCAGAAAGAACCATACTCTTTCTTTCTATCCCCATTGTAACTTTGTCCTTAGCCTCTTCAAAGTCTTCCATTGTAATTTTGCCGTGGTTCTTCCTTGCAGCAATAAGTGCTGCTTCATTAACTATATTTGCAAGGTCTGCACCAGAAAATCCAGGAGTTGAACGGGCAATTACTTCAAGGTCAACATCATCAGCTAAAGGTTTATCTTTAGTATGAATCTTGAGAATTTCCAATCTTCCCCTAACGTCTGGAAGAGGAACGTAAATTTGCCTATCAAACCTCCCAGGTCTTAAAAGAGCTGGGTCTAGGATGTCCGGTCTATTGGTAGCGGCAATAACAATTATTCCTTCAGAACTTTCAAATCCATCCATTTCTACAAGAAGTTGGTTTAAGGTTTGTTCTCTTTCATCGTGTCCACCAGAAAAACCTGCTCCCCTCTTTCTACCAACTGCATCAATTTCATCAATAAAAACTATACAAGGGGCATATTTCTTTGCCTGTTCGAAAAGATCTCTAACCCTTGAAGCACCAACACCAACAAACATTTCTACAAATTCAGAACCACTAACCGAAAGGAAAGGAACGTTAGCTTCTCCTGCAATTGCTTTCGCTAAAAGGGTCTTTCCTGTTCCCGGAGCTCCTGCAAGAAGAACTCCTTTTGGAATCCTACCTCCAAGCTGCTGAAACTTTTTAGGATTCTTGAGGAAATCAACTATTTCTGAGACTTCTTCCTTTACCTCATCAATTCCCGCTACATCTTTAAAAGTAACTTTGGGCTTATCGTCTATGAAAACTTTCGCCCTACTTTTGGCAAAAGAGAGCGCTTTACTACTTCCTGCATTCATCTGTCTCATCATTGCTATCCAAAGAAGAATGAGGAAAATCATAGGAAGCCACGAAACAAGAACAGTAATGTACCAAGGACTTGTTTCTTTAGGCTTAACCTCTATTTCAACACCTTTTTGCGTAAGTTTATCCACTATGTTGTTATAGCCTTCAGGAAGGTAAGTTTCAAAAGGTTTACCGTCCTGGGTAACAGCAACGACTTTCTGTCCCTGAATAACCACTTTCTTAATTTCTCCTTTCTCTACCTGCTGAACGAAAGTAGAGAAAGACTCAACAGGTGTTTTGAACTCTTTAGAGTTTAGGAAGTTAAATGCTAGAATAATTAAAAGGGCTATCGTTAGCCACAAAGCTATACTTTTTCCTATCTCTTTCATCTTCCTACCTCTACTTCCTTACTTTAATGTTCTTGTTTTAAAATATCCTATATATGGTAAATTTCGATACTTTTCATTAATATCAAGTCCATAACCTACAACAAAAAAGTTGGGAATTCTAAATCCAACAAAATCTGGTTTAAGTTTTACTTTCTTTTCTATTTCCTTGTCAAGAAGAACACAAGTTTTAATAAGTTTAGGAGAACGTTTTTTTACCTCATCATAAGCAAGCTTTAAACTCTCACCAGTATCAAAGATGTCATCAACAATTAAAACATTCCTTCCTTCAAGAGGAATGTCCGAAAGAAACGCAAGTTTTGTATCCTTTTTTGTTTCTCCTTCATAACTCTTTATCCTAATAAAATCCAACATAACCTCATTATTTAAATACCTCAAAAGATCAACAGTAAAGAAAATAGCTCCCTTGAGTATAGAAATAATCACTATTGGATCATTATTAAATGCCTGAGAAATTTCTAGACTGAGATCTTTGACTCTATCCTTTATTTTTTCTTCTGGGATTAAAACTTCAAGTTCCAATTTCTCGTCCTCGCAACGATACATTTTTCCGTAGGATTAAAGTTAATATATGCTTTAAAGATATTCGGAATCCAAATAATTTCTTCTCCAAGCAAAACAATAGGAACAAGACTTCTAAGCTTTGCTGGAACTTTCTTTTCAATAAAGAACTTTTTTAAAGGTTTCGTAAAGTCTTTAAAACGCAACCTATCCCCCGGTTGCCTTGTCCTAACGGTTATCCCTTCTTCCTTTGCTTTTTTATAGGGGATAATAATTCCCTCCTCCTTTCCATTCCAGATTTTAAACTCTAAAACTCCAAAAGGGGTCTCAACAGTTTTTGGAAAATCAAAAAACCTAAAGAAAAACTCTTTATCTTCTTTTTTTCTTTTTTCTATACAAAAGGATAATTGATCTTTAAAAATGACAACGTCTGAGATCGGGAAAAATTCTTTATAACCATCCTTACTTAGAAGTTCCAAAGCTGATATTACTTTAGCGTAAGAAAGGGTTTTACCAGAAATTCTTTTAAAAGCTTCTCTTATAATTTCTTCCTGCAATATTTTCGGAAGGCTTTTAAAAACCTCTAAAGGTATACAGAAGGTTTCTTCTTTCAGATACAATGCCAAAAAATCCCTAACCTCTTTAAACAAAAACTTTTCAATGTCTCTTAGAATTTCGGCATTTCTTAAAACAGCATTTTCAACCTTTGGATTTATACTTTTAAGAATAGGAACAACTTTTAATCTTACTAAGTTTCTTTCAAAATCAGTCTTTAGATTAGAACTATCAATAACAAAAGGCAAACCATTCTCTGAGATGTATTTTTCAATTTCTTCTCTTGTTGCTTCAAAAAGGGGTCTAATAATCTTATCCCTTTTAGGTAAAAAACCACGAAGTCCTTTTATTCCCGTTCCTTTAACCAAGTTAAGAATCACAGTTTCCAAAAGATCTGAAGCCGTATGACCGGTAGCAATAAGATCGGCACCTATTTTTTTTAAAGTTTCTTCCAAGAACTTATATCTAACGTTTCTTGCAACAGCTTCGAGATTTTTTCCCTTGGAGATTTCTTTAACATCTTTCCTTTCTATATAAACAGGAACATTCCAAGACTCACATAATTTTCTTACAAAGTTTTCATCCCTTTCAGACTCTTCTCCCCTTAGCATATGGTTAAGATGGGCTGCAGCAATTTCTATACGGAGCTTCTCTTTAAGGTTTAGCAAAATGTGAAGAAGCGATACAGAATCTGGTCCACCGGAAAGGGCTACCAAGATTTTGGAATTCGGAGGGATTAAAAAATACTTTTGTATGGTTTTTTCAACTTTTTCTTTTAACATTTTTTGACTTAAGAAAAAAATTGGTGGCGACGGGTGGAGTCGAACCACCGACCTGGCGGGTATGAGCCGCCCGCTCTGACCACCTGAGCCACGTCGCCACTTGCAAGAAGAAATATATCCTTGAACTTTTAATCTGTCAATACTTAAAGTTCTGTTCTTCTCAAAAGAAGTTTGTTTTTTCCATATGATTTCGTAAAATTTCTCAACCTAAAAGATAGGTTTTGGAGGAGAATGTGAGCAAAAGGGTTGTTCTTGCATATTCTGGAGGTCTCGATACATCAGTAATTGTTAGATGGCTAACAGATAGAGGATTTGAGGTAATTACCTACACTGCAGATGTTGGACAAGGCGAGGAACTATCAGAAATCCCAGAAAAAGCCAAACTTTCCGGTGCAGTAGAGGCTATCGTTGATGACGTCAAAGAAGAGTTTGCAAGGGAATACTGCTTACCTTTAATGAGAGCAGGTGCACTTTATGAAGGTAAGTATCCTCTTCTTTCTGCACTATCAAGACCACTTATTGCTAAGAAACTTGTAGAAATTGCTCATGAAACGGGAGCAGATTTTGTTGCCCACGGTTCAACCGGTAAAGGAAACGACCAAGTTAGATTTGAAGCTTCAGTTTGGGCACTCGACCCAGACATTGAAGTTCTTGCCCCAGTAAGGGAGTGGGAATTTAAATCAAGAGAAGAAGAAATAGAATACGCTAAAAAACACGGTATTCCTGTTGTAGCTACAAAAGAAAAGCCTTACTCTTACGATAGAAACCTTTGGGGAGTAGCAATAGAGGCTGGTCCACTTGAAGACCCTTACACAGAACCTCCAGAGGATGCTTTCGTTATCACAAAAAATCCAGTTGACGCACCAAATGAACCAGAGTACGTAGAAATTGAGTTTGAAGAAGGAACACCTGTTGCTATAAATGGAAAAAGGTACGACGAACTTTGGAAACTTATCTGGGATTTAAATGAAATTGCAGGCAAGCACGGCTACGGTAGAGTTGATATGGTTGAAAATAGACTAGTCGGTATAAAGTCAAGAGAAGTTTACGAATCTCCAGCAGGACTTTTATTAATTAGAGCATACGATGAACTTGAAAGCATCGTACTTGATAGATTTACCTACCATTACAAGCAAAGCCACATAAAGCACGAGTATGCAAAACTTGTATACGAAGCCCTTTGGTTTACACCTTTAAAAGAAGCAATTGATGCTTTCAATAACTCTATTGCTCCTTTAGTTTCTGGAAAAGTTAGGTTTAAGCTATTTAAAGGAAATGCACAAATTGTTGGTAGAACATCACCAAACTCTTTATACATTGAAGACCTAGCTACTTATAGTCCAAAAGATTCCTTTGACCATAAAGCAGGAGCTGCTTTTACAAAGGTTTGGAGCTTACCACTAAAAGTTATAGGAAGAGTAAGAAAGGAAAGGAGGAAATAGATGGCGTACGAAGTAGAAAAAAGAAATGAAGTTCTTTATGGTGTAAAGATTTCCTTAGAAGGAGAAGCTTTCGAAAAAGAAGTTAATGACATCTGTAAAGAAATTAGAAAAACAGCTAAAGTTCCTGGTTTTAGACCTGGAAAAGCTCCACTTAACATTATTAAGAAATACTACGAAGAAACTATAAGGGACAGCTTATTAAGAGGTTTTACAGTAAGAGAACTATCTGAGGTAGTAAACAAAGAAAACCTTAAAATGGTTTCCGAACCTGTTGTGGAAGATCTAAACTTTTCTCTAAAAGATGCCAAGTTTGCAACAACAATCGTTTTTGAAGTTAAACCGGAGATAGACCTTAAAGAAGAAGACTACAAAGGAATAAAAGTTAAGAAAACAGTAAGAGAGATTACTGACAAAGATGTTGAAAAAGTAATAGAAGGTATAAGAAATAACCAAGCAAACTTTGTTGATGTAGATAGAGAGGCAAAGGAAAACGATCTTGTAGAACTTGAATACGAAACAACCATTAAAGATGGTGAAGAGGAGAAAACACAAAAAGGAACAATTGCTGTTGTTTTAGGACAAAAACAGCTCTGGCCAGAAGTTGAAAAAGAAGTTTTAGGAAAGAAGACAGGAGAAGAAGGAGAAGCTTCCTTTAAAGCTCCTGAAGACAATAGTTACGGAGAAGCTGCCGGAAAGGAAGTTGTAGTTAAGTTTAAGGTTAAGGCAGTTAAGGAGAAAGTTCTTCCTGAAGTTGATGACGAGTTTGCTAAAAAGCTCGGATTTGAAAACCTTGAAGATATGAAGAAGAAAATTAAGGAAGACCTTGAACTTTCCGAAAAACTTAGACAACAAGAAGAGGTAGAAGATCAAATAGTTGACGAAATCCTCAAAAAAGTTGAAGTTCCTGTCCCAACCTCAATGCTTGATATGGAAATAAAGGCGTTAATAGAAGCTGAAGCAAGAAGACTTCTTCAGCTTGGAATAGACCCAAGACAAGTCAACCCTCAAACACTTGTAGAAATGGTGAAACCTACTGCTGAGAAGACAGTTAAGGTTAAGCTAATCTTGGAAAAGGTTGCAGAACTTGAAAACATAGAAGTTAGTGAAGAAGACCTTGATAATGAAATTAAGAAACTTGCAGATACTTTCTTTGGTGGAGATATTAATAAGGCAAAAGAATCTCTTCAGCAGAACAATCTCATTCAAAGAATCAGAGAAGATGTCCTAAGACAGAAAGCTCTCGATAGACTAATCGAACTTGCAGAAATTGAAGAAGTTCCTGCTGGTGAAGACAATAACGAAAAGAAAGAAGAAAAGTAAGTTTTCTATCCTCTCCCCCCCCATTTTTTGGGGGGGATTATTGACATTAAGAAGTATACTTTGAAAGTCTATATCTAAACTCTCTTAGTGTTAGTCCCAAAAGCTTTGCAGCTTCCGTTTTCTTTCCACCAGAAATTTCGAGTGCTTTGAAGAGATACTTTTTCTCCACTTCACTCAAGATTTCTTTTAGATTAACACCCCCAGGAGGTATCTTGATATCTTCACACGGAACCTTATCAAAATCCAAATACCCGGAACCTAAAATACCGTTTTCACAAAGGATGATCTCTCTCTCAACTATATTCTTAAGTTCTCTTACATTTCCTTCAAGAGGCATCTCCATCAAAGATCTTATGAAACTTTGAGAAACCTTCTTTATCTCTTTTCTGTACTTTTTGGAAAGCTCTTTTACAAAATGATCAACAAGCAAAGGAATGTCTTCTCGTCGCTCTCTTAAAGGAGGAACTTCAATTTCTATCGTTGAAAGCCTATAGTAAAGATCTTCTCTAAAGTTTCCTTTCTTTACTTCCTCCTTTACATCCTTGTTGGTTGCTGCTACCACCCTAACATCGACTTCTTTTTCTTCGGTTGCTCCTAAGGGAATAAATTTTTTCGTTTCCAAGAACCTTAAAAGTTTAGCTTGCAACGGCAAGGGCATATCCCCTATTTCATCTAAGAAAAGAGTCCCACCGTTTGCTTCCTCAATAAGTCCTTTTTTATCCCTAACAGCTCCCGTAAATGCTCCTTTCCTGTAACCAAAAAGTTCACTTTCAAGAAGTTCGGAAGGTAGTGCCGCACAGTTTATAGCAATAAAAGGCTTTGTTTTTCTTGGACTTAAAAGATGAATGGCTTTTGCAACAACTTCTTTCCCAACTCCACTTTCTCCTAAGATCAAAACGTTTACATCGTAAGGTGCAATTTTCCTTATTGTATTTCTTACCCTTTCTATGGAAGGAGATTTCCCAATTAAACCTAAGGATTCATCTTCGTTGACCTTTTTCCTAAGTTCTAACTTTTCTTTTACATTCCTTATGAGAATTCTTAAATCTTCAAGTTTAAAAGGTTTTTCTATGTAGTCATAAACTCCAAGTTCAAAAGCTTCTTTTATGGTTTCTGTAGATGCAAACGCTGTTATAATTATTATCTCTGTGTCGGGGAAACCCTTCTTAACCTCTTTCGCAATTTCTATTCCACAACCGTCTGGAAGCCTTAGGTCAAGAAGAACAAGATCAAAAAAAACTTCTTTTAACTTCCTTTTTGCATCTTCTAAAGTTTCTGATTCTTCAACTTCACAGTTAAACTCCTCAAGAACTATTCCCAGTATCTCCCTTATGTTTTTTTCATCTTCTACTACCAAAACTCTCATCTTTTACCTTCTTTGGAAAAATTACGATGAACTTAGCCCCTCCAAGAGTGCTTTTGGAAACAAGAATTTTACCCTTACTTTCCATTACAAATCTTTTAACAATTGACAGTCCTAAACCTGATCCTCCCTTTCTTTTTGAGAAAAAAGGTTCAAAAATCTTTTCCTCGTCTTCTTCATTTATTCCTACTCCATCATCTTCTACAACAATTTCTAGTGCTTTTTCAAGATTTTTGCACGATACCCTAACTTCCGATTTAGCCCATTGAACAGCATTTCTTAAGAGATTTTCAATCGTAACATAAAATGCCTTTCTATCGGTTTCAAGAATAAAATTTTGACAATCTATAGTTATTTTTTTTCCAAAATGAGAAAGAGAACTTACAACCTCTTCCATAACATCTTTAACAGAAACTTTCTCTTTAAATGAAATTGGTCTTGCAAGGTTTAAAAAGTCCTTTACTATTTCGTCAAGACGAACAGTTTCGTTGTAGATGATTTCAACAAGCTTTTCACTTTGCTTTCCTTCCTTTAAAAGCTGAGCTGCTCCCCTTATCGAAGCAAGAGGATTTTTTATCTCGTGGGCTAAATCAGCACTTATTCTGTAAAGTTTCCTATATATTTCATTTTGCTTTCTTTCTTTTTCTAAGTTTTTTATGTACTCCTCTTGATTTTCAAACTTTACTTTCAATCTCTCTCCCGCCAAAGCTATAAAAACGAAGGCTAAAACGTTTAAAAAACTTTGTGTCAGAGAAATTGAGTTAAATTCCTTAATCAATGTAAAGTAAGCAGCAAGACAAAAAACAATAGAAACTATAAGAACTATCAGCCCCCTTAACCTTCCAAGAAGTAAAAAGGAAAAGAAAATAGGAAAAAGAAAGAATATGGAAAAGAAATTCCAGCTTATAAGATCCTTTATTGCAAGAACAAATATAAAAAGTCCATCTAAGATAAACTCGAAGATGTTGGGTCTCTTAGAAAAGGCCAAAGAGAAAAGACTAACCGACGAGTAGATGAAAAGAATGTTCAAAATCTCTCTTTCAAAAGGACTCTTATGTAAAGAATAAAATGAGAAAAAAAGAAAAAAGAGACCAGCAGAAAATGCTAATCTCCCAACACGATAAAGAAGATAAAACTTCTCGACAAAATTAAGCAGTTTCACCGTTTAAATGCTTCTCTAAAGAGTTTTCATAGACCTCTTTACATTCTTTAATATCTAAGGAAACAATTTCTCTTCCTTTATGCTTGATAACACCCCTTCCGCTACTTTCAACTCTTCCTATAACCTTAGCTGGAACAGTTTCCTTTGTGAAGAAGTTAAGAACTTCCTCTACTTTGTCTTTACTTACTGTAATAACAATTCTACTTTGGTCTTCTCCAAAGAGGAGAAAATCTGTTCTAATGTCCTCATCTAGATCAACAGTAAACCCAAGTTCTTTTTCAAAAGAGGATTCAAATAGATTAACTGCAAGTCCTCCTTCCGAAACGTCGTGAGCACTCTTTATAAGCCCTTCGTTTATTGCCTTAATGAGTGCTCTTTGAAGTCTTTTCTCAAATGCAAGGTCTATAAACTGTCCTTGTCCCCTTATTTCTCCTTCTACAAGCTTTTGATATTCAGAACCGGAGATGTTTCCTACGTTTTCTCCAAGCAAGATTATCACATCACCAGCATCTTTAAAGAAAGAGGTCATTCTCTTTTCTACGTCTTCTAAAACCCCTACACACACAACTGTTGGAGTTGGATATACTGCTCTTTTTCCGTTTTCAGTTGCGGTCTCGTTGTAAAAGCTAACGTTACCACTTACTACTGGTGTTTCTAAGATTTTACAAGCATCAGCCATTCCATCTGTTGTTTTAACAAACTGCCACATTATCTCGGGATCTTCTGGACTTGCAAAGTTTAAGCAGTCTGTTATTGCACGTGGAATTGCCCCTGTGCATGCGACGTTCCTTGCAGCCTCTGCCACTGCAATCTTTCCACCTTCATACGGATTTAGATAACAGTACCTTGAATTACAGTCGGAACTTATAGCAATACCTTTCTGGCTTTCCTTAACTCTTAAAACAGCTGCGTCTCCTCCCGGATAAACCACCGTATTTATTTGAACCATGTGGTCGTACTGTCTAAATATCCAACGTTTGCTGGCAATTGTTGGAGAAGAGAGAAGTTTCTTAACAATCTCATTGTAGTCTCTTGGCTCTTCTAAACTATTCTGATCGTAGGATGCATTTTCCTTTATGTACTTAGGAATTCTGAAAGGTCTATAATAAACCGGTGCTTCATCTGTTAATGCCTTTATTGGAACTTCTGCAACCTTCTCCCCTTTGAAAAAGAGTCTTAAAACAGGCTCCTCTATAATTTCTCCAATTACACAAGCATCAAGTCCCCACTTCCTAAATACTTCCATTATCTCTTCTTCTTTTCCTTTCTCACAAACAACAAGCATTCTTTCTTGGGATTCTGAAAGCATTAACTCGTATGGAGTCATACCTTCTTCTCTTGTCGGAACTTTATCAAGATCAAGTCTTACCCCAACTCCTCCACGGGAAGCCATTTCTACAGAAGAAGAAGTTAGACCTGCTGCTCCCATATCTTGAATAGCAACAATACCTTCTTTCTCCATAGCCTCAAGGCAAGCTTCTATTAAAAGCTTCTCCATGAATGGATCACCAACTTGAACGTTTACCTTCTTTTCAACTTCCTCCTCTTGAGAAAACTCCTCAGACGCCATCGTTGCACCGTGAATACCATCCCTTCCTGTCTTTGCCCCAACGTAAATTACAGGATTTCCGACTCCAGCAGCTCTCGCATAGAAAATCTTATCCTTCTTTACTATTCCGAGGGCAAAAGCGTTTACAAGAGGGTTTGTTTGATAACAAGAATCAAAGTAAACTTCTCCACCAACTGTCGGAACTCCAACACAGTTTCCGTAGTGGCTAATACCGGAAACTACGCCTTTAACGATATATTTCATTCTCGGGTCGTTGTTTAATTCGCCAAACCTTAGAGAATCCATACAAGCAATAGGCCTTGCTCCCATTGTAAAAACGTCTCTTAAAATTCCACCAACTCCAGTTGCCGCTCCATGGAAAGGTTCTATGAAGGAAGGATGGTTGTGGGATTCAACTTTAAACGCAGCACAAATTTCTTTCTCCTCGTCTACCATAATAATTCCAGCATTTTCTCCCGGTCCTTGAACAACCCAAGGAGCCTCTGTCGGAAACTTTTTAAGGTGAGGTCTTGATGATTTGTAAGAACAGTGTTCAGACCACATCGCAGAGAAAATACCAAGTTCCACAAGGTTGGGTTCTCTCCCTAAGAGTTTAATTATCCTTTCGTACTCTTCCCATGTTACGTGTTGCTCTATTACCTCTTTGCTCATCTTCATCTCAAAACTCCCAAAAACCAAAGTCTTTTTGTGGAATTATACTCTTCTCTTGGTAAAATTTCCTAAACCAATTAATTCCAAAGGAGTCCTATTTTGGAAAAACCAACTCTTGATATGACTCTAAGGGAATGCCTTGAAAAATTTCCCCAACTTAAAGAAGAACTTTACAACCTAATTGAAGAGTGTATATATTGTGAAGGCTTTAAGGACGAAACTTTAAAGGAAGTATTCGAAGCTCATAAGTTAGACCCACAAAAATCTTTAAAAAAACTTCTAAAGGCTTTAAAGGAGTCAAAATGAACGCAGTTAAGACAGTTGCAGATCTAATGTGTTTAGCTGCCATTACTGCTCCTAAGGGAAAGGGTGTTAATCTCCTATACACTAAAGTATTTGAAGGAGAAGAAAAGGATAAAGTAGCAGACTTCATGGAAAAAATTGGAAAGGAGAAAAACATCCCTTTCTTTATTAGAGATGCAAAGAATGTAAGAGACTCTATCTTGGTTGTCTTCATAGGAACGGAAGTTAAACCAAGGGGTGTTCCTTTCTGTGGATTTTGTGGATTTGAGAACTGTGAAAAGTCTTCAAGAAGTGACGCTTACTGTGCTTATGCGGTTGGAGATCTTGGAATAGCAATAGGTTCCGCTGTAAAAGTTGCATCACTTCATAACGTTGATAACAGAATAATGTTTTCTTTTGGAAAAGCTGCAATAACCTATGGATTTGTTCCGAAAGAAGTAAAACTTGGCTACGGAATACCGCTGTCTGTAAGCGGTAAGAACATATTCTTTGATAGGAAAATGTAATGGAAAGAAACCTCGCATGGGTAGTTTTACCAGATGGAAACTCTATAACTACTTTAAAGGTAGATATCAACTCTTTTCTGCAAGATAAAGAACTTTTGTCCCAATCCCCCAAGTGGATACACCTAAGAGGAGTTGACGGCAAGGCAGAAGAACTTTTAACAACCCACTTTAACATCAACGAACTGTCTTTAGAAGACTGTAGGACAGAAGGAAGGTCAAAGGTAGAAGTCTTTGACGACTACATATTCATCTTAATGATCTACTTTGACGGTGGAATTGTCCGTCAGAAAAAGCTCTGCATCTTTTGGGGAAAGGATTTCATAATAACTGTTGGAAGCAGAAGACTTTTTGAAGAAGCAAGAAAAACTCTTTCTTTAGAAGAAGAACCTTTTGGTCAAGGAATAGAGAAAATCTTATGGATAATTTCCAGTATAGTTGCCGACAAGTTCAAGGAAATTACTGATGTTTTGGAAGAACAAGCAGACGAAGTAGAAGCGAGAGTATTTAAAGAACAAAACCCAGAACTTCTTGAGGATATTTCTGACCTTTCTTTCGAAATACTTACACTTAGAAGGACTTTAAAACAGTTAAGAGATACCTATAAATCCCTCCTTTCCTCCTCTCCTCGTTTCATAAACCACGAAAACGTGCATTACTTTAGAGATCTTTTAGATGAAATAAGCATACTTTATGATAGGGCAGAAACCTTACATGAGTTCATACAGAACGTCTTGAGTGTTTTCTCTTCTCTTGTTTCCTTTAAGTTAAACGACATTATGAAGACTTTAACGATATTAATCACGATTTTAGAACCTTTAATGCTAATAAGCAGCTTTTACGGAATGAACGTAGAGGACTTGCCTTTAGCACACTCCCCTTACGGAATACTTTTTATCCTTTCAGTAATGCTTGGAGCATCCTTAACATTCCTATTCTTCTTCAGAAAAAAAGGTTGGATTTAAAACTACTTGTAATATTTAAGAAGCGATAAATCCTTTGTCTGCTGGATAGATGCTAACAGCGCCTCATATGCTGTTTTTGCTTTTTCGTACTCGGAAATAGCAGACGCATAGTCCACATCTTCAATCTTAGAAACAAGTTCTGAGTAATGGAGTTTTAAATTCTCATTCTGCATTTTTAGATTCTCAGCCGTTTCTATTTTAGTTCCAATTATTGAACGATACTTCATTACCTTTGAAAGTCCCTTATCAAAAGCATCTAAGAGGGTCATTGAAACAGGGTCACTTACTCCGTTGTTGGTCAAATCTACATCTATTGTAGTAGTCGCTATATTTTCTACCTGTCCAGTATCAATAAGTTCTATTATCTTATCTATAACTTCAACCAGCAAAATCTTATTACTTGAGTAGTTCACTCCTAAGTGTTCAGCTCCATTAAAAGTAGTGTTAACTTCAACCCCATTAGCAATTTCTACTGT
>JBDOLX010000011.1:25943-30685 GCA_039832905.1 Desulfurobacteriaceae bacterium
ACTACCGTTATAAGTTCCATCATCAGCAAAAGGAGTAGACTGAACTTTTACTCCCCCAAAGATATAATGATCTCCTACTTTCGTATTAGCCTGCCCGATTATGTAATCTCTTACACTTTGAAAGTAATCCTTTAAAACTTTTGCATCTTCGTCGCTTATAACTCCCGCATTTAGAATCTGAATGATCTTCGTTCTTGCTTCTTGAGCAACGTTAACTACGGAGTTTAAAGCTGTTTCTGCGGTCTCAAGGTGAGTTTTTGTAAGATCTATATTTCGATTAAACCTTTCAAAAGTGGAGATTAACTTCTTAAAGCGAAGGCTTCTTGCTGCGTCAACAGGATTATCGGAAGGGTAGAGTAAGCTTTTTCCAGAAGATAACTCTTCAGTCTTTCTCGTAAGGTCTAAGCTCCTTTTTCTATCATACTTTAAGAGTATATCGAAGAACCTAATATCAGGAACTCTCATCTCTCACTACCCCACCATGTTAAGGATTGTCTGAATAAGTTCATCAGTAACACTCACAACCTTTGAAGCTGCCTCATATGCCCTCTGATAGCGGGTAAGGTTCAAAAGTTCTTCATCCATATTTACAGAAGAAAGATCTTTCATCTTTTCATCAATAGACTGAAGAATAAAGTCACTGTTCTCTCTCAAGTCCTTTGTATACTCAAGTTCTGAACCTATTGCAGTAATAATCTTTGTGTTATAGAACTCGGAAAAGCTCAAGTTATCAAGGTTGGAAAAGGTTTGATCTTTTAGGGCTATAAGTGCCTTGATATTTGTATTATCCCCATTAAGATTATTTACATCCAAAGCTGCTGCCACCATAGTGGGATCTTCAAAGTTCAAAGCTATATTGGAAGCATCTATTACAGAAGACCCGTTATCTGCTTTAAATAGAGAAATTCCTGTGTTTCCATTTAAATCAAATCCTGCTTCGTGCTGATTGTTTATCTGAATTGCAAACTCTGTAGTGAATGTATTTAGCGCGTCTATAGTTTTGTTAATGTAATCAATCCCTTTCAAATACCCACCTATAATTCCATTGCTAAACTCTTGTGTTATATCGATATCAGATACTTTTAAAACAGGATTGTTTGCTGTATCGGTAGAGAACTCTACTTTTTTAGATTTCTCACCTAAAACTAAAGCAAAACCTTTTGCAGTATAAAGGTCAACAGTTCCGTCTTCCTTAATGTAAACTTTTGTATCAATAAGCTGACTTATCTCAACTAAGGTTCTATCTCTCTCGTCAAGGTATTGGTTTAGTTTCTCTGGACTAGAGGAGTAAATTCTTAAATCCCTGTTTATTGTTGCTAGCTTCTGAAGAAGATTATTTAGGTTTGCTGCTTCATCTCTCACCTTAAGAGTAGCAGTATTCTTTATTTCTTCAAGGGTAGAATAACTGTCCCTAATTCTTCCTACTAAAGTTTTAGCTTTTGCTATAAATCCCTGACGGGCAGCAATATCATCGGGCTTAACAGCTATATCTTCCATAGCGTTAAAAAAGTCGGTTAAAGCTTGGGAAAAGCCAGTTCCTTGAACATCGTTAAAAACGCTTTCCACTTGTTCTAAGATATCCTCATACGCCGATAGTGCCTTGTTATTTTGGTTCTCAGAAAGATACCTTGTTAAATAAGCTTTATTAAAAATTCTTCTAATTGTTTCTACATTTACTCCACTACCGGGAACGTCAGCTAAAACAGCTTCTTCCCTTGAATATCCCTCAGTATAAACGTTGGCAATGTTTCTGTTCGTTGTATTTATTGCTATTCTATTTGCTAAAAGAGATTGTCCAGCAATCGAAAGAGCCTCAAACAAAGACATTTAACCCCCCTTTTATGCCTTTACATCGATTAGGGTTCCCCTGTTCACCTCAACAATATTGTTATTGGAAGATTGATTGCTTAAGGAGGTTTCTATAAGTTGGCTTACAATTTCTTTTTGAAAGTCAAGCATATTCTTTAACAACTCTACTCCTACTTGGGCAGAAACATCAACGCTATTTACCATCAGAAACCTCATCAAAAAGTTTCTAGTAATTTATTATCGGATAGAAAATATACCGTTTTAGATTTTTTTATTGAACAAAGAAAATCCCCCTTTCCCCTTTTCACTAGATCCATAAGTAATGTCACTTTCAGGACACAATTCTTTCAGAATTCCCTCGATAAAATCAAGATTATTCATAAGAAGGATTTCTACTTCTTTATTAAGTTTTTCTACTACCTTCACAAGTTCAACACAAGAAGAAAATTCCTCTTTCTCCTTCTTAGATAGTTCAGTAAGAACTTCCAATTTTCTTTCATCTAAATCTTTTAGTTTTTCTATCGTTTCCTTGTCTTTAATTCCCGTTAGCAGAAGTCTCTTTTGACTCTCCAATAAAGCTTTTAAACTTTCCAAAAGTTTTTTCGCTTCCACTTTCACCTCTAATCTATTAAAAGACGAATTTTGTCCATTATTTCCCTTTGTCTATCCATTATATAGCGGCCTAAGACATTAAGATCCCTATTAGAAAGGGATGTAAACTTTATTCCCACCTTATCAACTTTTCCCAAATCTTTGACATTAACAACCACTCCTTTAGTGTTTATTTCCCTTTCATTCGGAAAAGTAAGCTTTAAATCCAACTTCTCGCCTAACTTGAATAATCCCTTATTAACCAAAACGCCTATTCCACCTTCTGAGATATCAAAAACTTTAAAGCTTACAATCCCTTCCTCTCCGTCCTTTTTAGCATCTGCAATAACTGGAAGCTTCTCAGAAGTAGTAACTCTTAAATGTTCCCTTCTAAAGCGGGGTTCTACTACCGGTCTTGGAAACGTGCTTTCTACTAAATCTTCGTTGAAATAAATAACATCTGCCCCAAGGAACAAATCCCCATCATCAAAACTTTTAGGAAACCTTAAATAAAGCTTTTTTGACTCTCCTGCAGCAAGACTTAATCTAGGATTTGAACTCCACTGGATAACCTTTCTATCTGGATCTATATCGATTACACTCACTTTCGTTCTAACTGGAAGTTCATTGTAAAAGCTAACAACCTCTATTGATTTCCTTTTATCTTTTACCTCTCTTAACCACTTTAAGATCTGCTCTATCAGTTCTAGAGACAACTTATCCTCCATTAAATTATAAATAAGTATGCATTATTTTAAATGAAAAGTATATCTATTCTCAGCAAAACATCAAAAATTTTTCAAAAAGGACTTGCCAAATCCGATTTCACGTCCTAAATTATTCAGCGTCAAGTTCGGGGCATAGCTCAGCTTGGTTAGAGCGCGTGCCTTGGGAGCACGAGGTCGCCCGTTCAAATCGGGCTGCCCCGACCATTTAGGGCCCGTAGCTCAGCTGGATAGAGCAACGGACTTCTAATCCGTAGGTCGGAGGTTCGAATCCTCCCGGGCCCGCCATTTTCAATCTAAAAAGCGAACCTAAAAGCTAATTCCTGCAAAGTTCAGAAAATCCCTGTATTTTCTTTCAGTTTCTAATAAAAAAATTAATTAAACCGAAGCTAAAGTTTCAAATTCGTTTCAAATCCTAAATCCTTTATCATTTGATAATCGTCCTTTAACCCTCTACCCTTTGTAGTCAGATAGTTTCCTACCATCAGAGCGTTAGCTGGTAAAAGCAGAAATGGTTGTAGTTCCCTAAGGTTATACTCCCTTCCACCACAAACCCTTATCTCTGCTTGAGGTATAGCTATCCTTATTGCAGCTAAAATTTTTAAACATTTTAAAGGAGTTAGATAGTTCGCATTTTCCAAAGGAGTTCCTTTTATAGGATGTAAGAAGTTAACTGGTATAGAATCAACTTCCAAACTTTTCCAAGTTTCTATTATGGAAGCAATGTCGCTAACACTTTCCCCCAGTCCAAATATTCCACCACAACATATAGAAAGACCAACTTCTTTAGCATTCTCTATGGTTCTTAACCTATCTTCCCACTTTTGAACGGTTGTTATTTTTGGATAAAACTCTCTAGAAGTTTCCAAGTTGTGGTGGTATCTATCAAGACCAGCGCTTTTTAGAGTTTTTAAGTCCTCTTTAGAAAGCTGTCCCAATGATGCACAGATTTTTGAATTTGGTTTCTCTGACTTTATTTTTTCTATAGCCTCACATATTGTTTTTAGTTCTTCTTTATTTACCGAAATACCACTCGTAACGAAGCTAAACCTGTCTATACCTTTTTCGAAAGCATCAAAAGCATTAGAAACAAGCTTTTCCTTACTAACAAGAGGGTATGTTTTTATTTTAAGTTTAAACTTTTTTGATTGAGCACAAAACTTACAGTCTGAGGAGCACTTACCGCTTTTGGCATTTAAAATTGCACAAGTTTCAACGTAATTACCAAAAACTTCCACCTTCTTCTTAAAAGAAAGTGGAAGAAAATGGAAATAAAACTCCTCCAAAGATCTATTAATTATATCTTTTATCTGTTTCCTCACTTTCTCAAGTTCTTTATAACTAAACGGGTTATTTCCTTGAAAGTTTCAAGAACACCGATACCTTTTGGAGCAACTGCTTCAAAATCTGGACAGTTCCACTTATTAAGGTCTTTCCTTAAAACTTCAACAGGTAAAACATTTGGTAAATCTCTTTTGTTGTACTGGATAACTAAGGGTATTTCTTCAATCTTTAGATCGTAGTCTTTGAGGTTTTCTATCATATCATCTAAAGTGTCAAGGTTAGCATCGTGTCTTTCTTCTTGAGAGTCGGCTACAAAAACTATACCATCAACTC
>JBDOLX010000011.1:30695-35325 GCA_039832905.1 Desulfurobacteriaceae bacterium
TTAAGGATTAGTTTACGACTTGCCTGATAGATGATCTGTCCCGGTGTTGTGTATAGGTGGAACCTTACTTTAAAGCCCCTTACGCTAGAAACTTCAATTGGCACAAAATCAAAAAATAGAGTCCTTTCCGTTTCGGTTGCAAGAGTTACCAGTTCCCCACGATTCTCAGGCTTTACGTGTTCATAAATCCACTTAATGTTTGTAGTTTTACCACTTAGACCTGGACCATAATAAACTATCTTACAGTTTATCTCTCTAGTTGCAAAGTTTACAAATGGCATGGGTTCTCCTATTCAAAAAGGGAGTCTAAGTCAATATCATCAATGTTAATTTCCTCAGATACGGCAGATTCGTTCTTTGTTCTTTCAAGTATGGTTCTAAGTATCTTCACAATCTCAGGATAATACTTTTTAATTTTGACCCTCAATATTCCAAGGTTTGATAATTCTTTATTGAAAATAGCAACGAGTATAAACTTGTCATCTACAAGGATCATATAGATACCTTCTTCTTCCGTTTCCGTGAACATATGGTTCAGGTCTTTGTCCCCAAGGAGTTTAGATAAAGCCTCCGAAGCCGCCACGTTACCGGCGGTCAAGGAGGCAAAAGTAATCTCATCAGAAGAAAAATCGGGAGAATCACTACGGCTAATGAGCTGACCAGACTTATCTATCAAGAATACAATCTTAGATTTACTCTCCTCAGCTAAATTAGATAGAAGTTCCCTTAGCTTCTTATCTTCTTCAAGTGTTATATTGAGCATCACTCTTCCCTTCCAAGCTGTTCTAGTTTATTTAGTAAATCCCATCTTCTATCAACTTCAGCCTGTAATTCATCTATTAAGTGTTTGTTTTCAGGCTTAAAGAGATGCTTAAATCTTCCCTGTGTCTTTAAGAACTCTTCAACAGGCTTTGGATTCTTAGGTCTATACGTAATCTTCCACTTTCCGTTCTCAACTTCAAAAAGTGGCCAGTAGTTTGTTTCCACCGCAAGCCTTGCTATTGTCATTCCTTCTTCCTCTTTAGAACGCCATCCTCTCGGACACACGCAAAAGGCATTAATGTATGACGGTCCCTCTGTCAAAATTGCTTTCTTAAATTTTTCCATAAAATCTTTCCAATGTGAAGGGGATACCTGAGCAACGTATGGAATTCCATGAGCAGCAGCAACTTCTGGCATCCACTTCTTACTCTGAGGCTTTCCTACGCTACAAGAACCTACTGGCTGAGTTGTAGTGTTTGCAAATTTCGGAGTAGCACTTGACCTTTGAATACCTGTGTTCATGTAAGCTTCGTTATCGTAACAAACATAAATAAAGTCGTGTCCCCTTTCTAATGCTCCAGAAAGTGCTTGGAATCCGATGTCTGCTGTTCCTCCGTCTCCTCCAAGAGCTACAAACTTAACCTTCTTATCAGTAGGAAGTTTACCTTTTCTCTTGAGGGCTTTGTAAGCTGCCTCTACTCCAGCTATTGTTGCAGCAGCGTTTTCAAAGGCATTGTGAATCCAAGGAGAACGCCACGCATTGTAAGGATATATTGTTGTACAAACTTCTACGCAACCTGTGGCGTTAGCGATAATGAGCTCATATCCAAGAGCATTAGCAACCATGTACATTTGTCTAATAATGATAGATGCACCACATCCTGCACAAAGTCTATGTCCAGGTGCAAGCTTCTCAGGATAATTAGTTAACTTCTTTAAAGGTGGTACTTTAATTTCGCTAGCTTTAACCTGTGCCATTGTTTCCTCCATTACTCTTTCAAGTTAAGGTAGTTTACAAGAGGAATTTCCTCTCCAGCAGCGAGTCTTTGAAGCTTATCTATAGCTTCTTCAATGTGGTTAACGTTTGTATCCCTTCCACCAAGTCCGTAAATAAATCCTACCATTGGGTAGTACTTACGTCTTAGGTGTTGAGCTGTTGCAATTTCTTCAAATAGAGGACCAGATGCTCCTCCAAATGTTTCAGCCCTATCAAATACACCAATTGCTTTACAGTTAGAAGCCTCTATTGCGTCCATTACATCGTAGTATGGGAATGGCCTAAATGTTCTAATCTTGATAATACCAGCTTTAATTCCTTTCTCTTCTCTTAGCTTATCTACAACGAACTTAGCAGTTCCTGCAGTAGAACCTATGATAATTAAGATGTAGTCAGCATCTTCTGTCTTGTAAGTTTCAATGTGTTCATATTTCTTGCCAAAAGCTTCTTCAAAAGCTTCTCCTACTTCTCTTATTACCTTGTAAGCATTCATCATAGCGTCTCTTTGTTGACGCTTAAACTCCATGTAGGAGTCTGTCATTGCAACTGGACCGTGAGCCACAGGATTGTCAACATCTAAGAGGGAGTACATTGGTTTTAGTTCCCCAATGAACTCACTTACAGCTTTATCTGGAAGAAGTCTAACTCTTTCAATAGCGTGAGAAATAACGAAACCGTCCATTCCAACCATTACAGGAAGTCTTGTTCTTTCATCTTCAGCTATCTTTATAGCTTGAATGAGGTTATCGTACTGTTCTTCTGCATTTTCAGAAAAGAGCATTATCCAACCTTGGTCTCTTGCTCCCATTATATCGGACTGATCACCGTGAATGTTGATAGGAGCAGAAAGGGCTCTGTTAACTACAGTCATAACAATTGGAAGTCTCATTCCAGAAGCAATTCCGAGAACTTCCCACATGTAAGCAAGACCTGGACCAGCTGTAGCTGTCATAGCCCTTGAACCAGCTGCTGCTGCACCAACGCAAGCAGACATAGCAGAGTGTTCACTTTCAACAGGAATATACTCACTATCTACAAGACCATTCGCTACAAAGTCTGCAAAGAACTGCATTAACTCTGTTTGAGGAGTAATTGGATAAGCAGCCACAACATCTGGATTAATCTGTCTCATAGCTTCTGCAGCTGCCATATTTCCAGAATATGGAACGTAAGTTACCTCTTTAATTAGCTCAGGTCTCATTGTTAATCCTCCTCACGAAAGAGATACTCAGGCTTCATTTCAAGAGCATTTGTTGGACATTCGTAAGCACAGATACCACAACCTTTGCAGTGATCGTAGTTAATTCCTATCATTTGTTCATCTTTCACTAAAATACAAGAGTCTGGACAGAATACCCAGCAAATCATACAGTTTACGCACTTTTCCTTTTCAAAAACAGGTCTCCAAGCTCTCCATTCACCTGTATTGTATTTTTCACTTGAACCGGGTTCAGGAATTACTCCACCTATTGGCAAATCTTTCCATCCCTTAATCATTCTGACTGTACCTCCTCATAAGCTCTATAAAGTGCCTTAATGTTAGCAGCAAGGACGTTCTCAGAAACCTTCTTTCCAAAAGCTTCCTTGATATCTTCCTCAACAGTCTTAATGTCAACAAGACCGTTAAGAACCTTTACAAGAGCTCCAAGCATTGGAACGTTCATGAGAGGTCTTTTTAATTCTTCCATTGCTATCTTTGTAGCGTCAACTGTGTAGATTTTCCTTCCTTCAATCTTGTACTTTTCTCTTATTTCCTTTGGAGATTTGTTTGTGTTAATTACAAGAATTGCGTTTTCATTCGTTCCTTCTAAAACGTTAACTGTATTAAGGAGAGTTGGGTCAACAACCACAACAATATCTGGATTTAGAACCATACAGTGAAGAGTAATTGGCTTTTCAGAAACCCTATTGTAAGCTCTAAGTGGTGCACCGGATCTTTCAGCACCGTAATCTGGGTTGCTCTGAGCGTACTTTCCTTCTTGGATAACAGCACTTGCCAAAATCTTGGAAGCAGTTACTGCACCTTGACCACCACGAGCGTGCCATCTTATCTCTATCATTACTTTCCTCCAACTATGAGTTTCAAGTCTTCAAGAGCTCTTTTTAAAGTAAGTTCATCTGCCATATCGATAGTTCCACCGTAAGGAATTCCATAGCTTATTCTGTAAACTTCAACTTTTAAGTCCTGCAACCTATCAACCAAAAACTTAGAAGTAGCTTCACCTTCAACGGTAGGGTTAAGGGCAATTATTACTTTCTTTATCCCTTCTTCTTTTATCCTTTCTAAAAGACTCTCTATTCTCAAATCCTCAGGAGATATGTCCTCTAAAGGGGAAATCACTCCTCCAAGGACATGATAAAGTCCTTTATATTCTCCAAGCTTTTCTATTGAAATTGCATCTCTTGGTTGTTCAACAACGCAAACAGTTTCTCTGTCCCTTTCTGGGTCGTTACATATTGAACAAATCTCACCTTCCGCAGGAAGTCCGCATTTCCTACAAGGAACAATGCTTTCAAGCTCTTTAAAAGCATTTACAACAATTCTTCTTTTTTCCTCGGGAAGTTTTGAAAGCTGCAAAACTGCTCTCTCAGCAGCCCTTTCGCTAATACCAGGAACTTCTGCCAAGAACTTAATAAGAAGTTCCAAGTTATCAGGGTATATCAAAAGAGACCTCCGATATCTATTCCAAGCCCACCGGTAAGCTTACCCAACTCCTTTGTAAGGGTTTCTCTTGCTTCCTGTAAAGCTTTATTTGCTGCAGCGACTATTAAGTCTTCTAACATTTCTTTATCACCGGATTTAAAGAGTTCTTCATCTATCTCAACAGAGACCAAGTCTCCTGTTCCCTTAGCCACAACTTTAACTGCACC
>JBDOLX010000011.1:35335-39664 GCA_039832905.1 Desulfurobacteriaceae bacterium
ACCTGCAGTTCCGGTAAACTCTCTTTCTTCAACCTCTTCCTTTATCTTTTTAGCTTCCGCTTGTAAAGTTTGGGCCATTTTCATAAGTTGATTTAAGTTACCCATACCGCCTTTGAACATAAAAAATCCTCCTAAAAGAACAATTTCGGCTTAATTGTAAAAAATTTGTAAAAAAATAACAAGGAAAAAGGAGGTGAAGATGGTAAACCTTGAGAAGGAAAAAGCCATAGTAATAGCTGTAAAGAGACCAAAGGAAGAAATAGACACTGAGGAACTTAAAGGTTTAATAGAAGCCCTTGGTGGAGAAGTCATAGATACTGTAATCCAAAAAAGGGCAAGGTTTTCTCCTGCAACCTACATCGGTAAAGGAAAGGCGAAGGAGATAAACCCTGAAAATGCCACTATAATCGTTGCCTACCACCCTCTAACAGTCTCTCAAAAAAGAAACCTAGAAGAAATAACAGGTCTTCCAGTAATAGATAGAACTCAGGTTATTCTTGAAATATTTGCCCGCCGTGCCAAAACAAAAGAAGCAAAACTTCAGGTAGAACTTGCAAAGACCTACTATGAACTTTCACACCTTAGAGGAATAGGTAAAGAACTTTCCCGTCTTGGTGGTGGAGTCGGAACAAGAGGACCTGGAGAAACAAAAACAGAAGTTGAAGCAAGGGCTTTAAGAAGGAAAATCCACAAATCCACAAACTTAAAAAAGAAATTGAAGATCTAATAAGAATAGGAAGAAAGAAACAGGGACTAAAAACTGTTGCAATTGTTGGCTACACAAACGTTGGAAAGTCCACTTTAGTAAAGACTTTAACTAGAAAAGACGTTTTTATAAAGGACATGCCTTTTGCTACCTTAGATGTAAAAACCGGTTCTTTATACTTAGAAGGGGAAAAAGTTCTAATTTCTGATACGGTAGGATTTATTAGAGACCTTTCCCACGAACTTGTAGCATCTTTCAGGGCAACCCTTTCAGAGGTAAAAGAGGCCGATTTGCTTCTTATTGTATTTGATATAACATCCCCAAAACTTTTAGAAGAACTTAAATCTGTAGAATCTGTGCTTAAGAAACTAAAATCCTGGAATAAACCTAAAATATTTGTAGCCAACAAGATAGATAAATTTATAGACGATCCTTCAAAAGCAAAAGAACTTTATGACGAAATAGCAGGAAAGATACCGGAAGAAAATCCAGAAGTTGTTTTCATTTCTGCAAGCAAAGGTTGGGAACTTGAGGAGTTGAAAAAGAAAATAAAGGAAAAGCTCCTTTCTAACTAGATTCTTCAAGTATCACTTTTAGATTCTTTAAAAGCTCTTCACAGGATTTGCTTCTCATTACCTTGTCGTTTAGTTTTGCCTTTCCTCTAATTCCTTTAAATATCTGGCTTATTTGGGCTTTTATTACTTTACAAGCTCTTTCTTTGTCGAAAAATTCCCACATAAGAGAAAGTTCCTCTAGTATAAAGTTAACTCTTTCTTTTAAGCCAGCATTTATGTCTCTTCTTTCTTTATACTCTTTAAAAATCCAAGGATGGGCAACCGCCTTTCTACCAATCATCACTCCATCGCATCCTGTTTCTTCAAACTTTACATCTATTTCTCTCCAATCCCTTATATCTCCACTTCCGATAACAGGAATATCTCCTGCAATCTTTTTTAAATCCCTTACCCTTTCCCAGCGGGCAACTCCTGAAAAACCTTCCTTTGCAAGTCTTGGATGAAGGGCAATCGCCGAAACTCCAGCCTTTAAAAGGTTTTCTGCAATTTCTTCTAGAGTATCTTCATAAAACCCAAGTCTTATTTTTGCTGTTACAGGAATTCCTAAAGGTTTTAAAGCATTTACTGTAGCCTCAACTATCCTTCCCATTTCCTTAGGAAACTGAAGGAAATATCCTGCAGCTTTTGCTTTTAAAACTTTTTTTACAGAACAACCAAAGTTTATGTCTATTGCCTCTGGTTTATACTTTTCAGCCATTATGAAAGAAGCTTTAGCAATTTCCTCAGGATTTCTTCCGTAAATTTGAAGGTGAATAGGTCTTTCCTCATCAGTAAAGTAAGCAAGTTCTATCTCTTCTCCTTTGAAAATAATTCCAGTTGCGTTCATAAGTTCTGAGTAAACTCTATCTGCTCCTAAGCGCCTACAAAGTCTTCTAAACGCTGAATGGGTATATCCTGCAAGTGGTGCAAGGATTACTTCTTTGTTTATTGAAAGCATTCTCTTCTCCTTATTAAGATGATGCAATAAAACTAATTTTTCTGGAATCATTTTTGAAGTTAAGGTGGTTTAAAGTTAAGCAACGCAATGGTTATCGTCAATTTTATTAGATTATGATAAATATCTTAAGTAAGGTTTCCGAAGCTTGACTATCGTTATTAGACAATTATAATGTTAAAATGAAGCTTATAGGTCTTTGTAAGGTGAATAAGGGCGGGAAGTGGGTTTTGAAATGCCCTGTAAGGGATGGAATGAAAGGAAGAAAATAAAGAAACAAAAGAATGACAGATATTCGAGAATAGAAAGGAGAGGAAAGCTAGAGATCTCTTAAACAGCCAGTCTTAGTCCTAAAGTTTTTGCAAATTCGTAAACTTCGTTAAATTCTTTAGTCTCTAATCGTCTGCTTATTTTTTCGTAAGATTTTGCCCTGTAAAATGGAAAATATTGTTCCATAACGTTTACGTAAGTTTCTCTTCCTAAGTTTTCAGCTATCCATTTTAAAATGTTCTTACTATCTTCCAAATAATTCGGCATTACAAGGTGTCTAATCATAAGTCCTTTTTCTGCAATGCCATACTCGTTAACCCTTAGATGTCCAACTTGATTAAACATTTCCAAAACAGCTTCTTTTACAATGTCGGGATAATCTGAAGCTTTCAAGTATTCCTTTGAGAATTCATAATCAAACGTTTTTATGTCCGGCATGTAAATATCAACAAGCCCTTTTAGATCTTTTAAAACTTCTACGCTTTCATAACCTCCACAGTTATAAACAATTGGGATTTTTAGTCCTCTACTTTTTGCTATTTCAACTGCTTCAAAGATTTGTGGAACTTGATGGGTAGGCGTAACAAGGTTTATGTTGTGGCAACCTCTTTTTTGAAGGTAAAGCATTATTTGGGCAAGTTCTTCAATATCAATGTATTCTCCCTGCATATCACAGGATATATCGTAGTTTTGACAAAAGACACACTGTAAGTTACAACCTGTAAAAAATATTGTTCCACTACCCCCAAACCCCACAAGAACCGGTTCTTCTCCAAAGTGAGGACCAAAGGAAGAAACCATAGGTTTATCTTTAACTTTACAAAAACCGATTTCCTCTTTGTCCCTAAGAACATTACAGTTTCTTGGACATAACTTACAAGGAGATAGATACCCATAAAGCTTTTTTATCTTTTCCATAACTCACTTTTCCTGTAA
Source organism: Desulfurobacteriaceae bacterium (assembly GCA_039832905.1). Classification (NCBI taxonomy): domain Bacteria; kingdom Pseudomonadati; phylum Aquificota; class Aquificia; order Desulfurobacteriales; family Desulfurobacteriaceae; species Desulfurobacteriaceae bacterium. The sequence continues at coordinate 38,757 of JBDOLX010000011.1, forward strand.
ATGTTTTAAATACATGGTAGCATAAGAACCTTTAGGAAGATAGAAGAAAATGTAATCTCCGATCTTTTTAAAATCCTTTACTAAAATGTAAGTCATACGATAATCGCCTTTTATTCCAAGTTTTCTTAAAAGTTCTAAAAACTCATTTTTACTAAAACCTTCTTCTGATAGAACTTTTTCGTAGAATTTTTCAGAGTCCAAAAGCTTTTTCTTATAGCCTAAGATAGTCCAAAATTTAGGTAGAGATTGAAAGTCTTCATCTTTTTTAGGAATAAAAAACAATTCTTCTTTCTCTTTTATATAGTATCCATCAAACTTTTCCATTAAAAAGTATTCAAGGCTCTTATTCCACAAGAAACTTAAGAAAGCATCTATATAAAAGTTTTCGCTCCACTTTAATCTTTTTCGAGGTTTTAAAGATAATCTCTTTAAAAGTTCCTTTCCTCTTTCTCTATTTAGGTAAATTCTTTGGACATCGTAATAGTTAATAAACCAGCTTCTATCATTGATTTTCAGACCTTTTAACCTAACTGCGAACTTGTTGCCCTTTAGCTGTCCAATTTTTATCTTTTTCTGTATTCTCCCTAAAAACTTTAGAATAAACCAACCGTCTTTCCCTATTCTTTCTCTTAAAGATTCTCCAACGAAAGTTTCAAACGAAACAAACTGAGAAGTAAGCGCCACTTTATCTTTCATTCCAGCGTAACTAAATCCCAAAAGTTTTGAAAGCTCCTTTGTCGTTAAATTTCTCTTAACAAGAAGATAGAGGTAGTGTTTTCCATTTTCTTTTAAAGGATATTCGGCAACTTCTTTTACTATAAAATCTTTCGGTTCTTCTTTTTTCCACCTAAACTCTACCATTAAAAGACTCCTTTTATGTTGCCTATAAGGTAGAAAGAACCCGTGAT
>JBDOLX010000012.1 GCA_039832905.1 Desulfurobacteriaceae bacterium
CCCAATACTTACCGTTACAGGTATGTCTTGTCCTTCGTACGTGAAAGAACTGTTTTCTACAAGTCTCCTTATTCTCTCAAAAACCTCTTTTGCAGAATGTTCATCTGTTCCGTAAAGAACAAGGAGTATTTCTTCTCCTCCAAATCTTACAGCTAAATCAGTTTCCCTTATGTTCTCCTTAATTATCTCGGCTATCTTTTTAAGGACGTAATCACCTGCAAGATGTCCATAAGTATCGTTGATTCTCTTAAAGTTATCTATATCAAGCATTCCAATGGCTATAGGCTTATTCTCCCTTAACGCAAGCTTAACAAGTTCTCTTAAACGCTTTAATCCAAACCTTCTGTTGAAAAGCCTTGTAAGAGGATCAATAGTAGATTCTTTTTTGAGTAACTCGTAAGCATATGCGTTCCTAAAAGCCTGAGCCATAGAGTGTCTAATTCTCCTGTAAAAAAGAATTTCCAATCCTTTCATCTTTTCTGTCTTTCCTACTATAACTGCTCCTTTCCAAGTTTCAGTCACAAGAGGAATGATACAGACGGATTTGAGGAACATATTTCCCGGAAACTTTACTGCAACATCATCAACGTTTAAAACTTTTACCTTGTTGCTTTCTATTATTTCAGCCAATCCTTCAGGTATTATCGGATCCATATTTACAGCATGAACAAGTTCAATTTCACCCCCTTTTTGTGAAAAGAAAACGGCAGATAAGACACCAAACTTATCGTACAGAAACTGATACACCTTTGAAGCTAGAACCTTACCCTCTAAAGTTTTACCAAAAATGTCGTTTATTTCATTCTGGTAGTGATCCAACAATTCGTCTTGGTATATAGCGTTCAAGAAGTATAGTAGTTCTTTAGAGAATTCAGATATAAAATCCTTTCCTTTAGGTTCAATTTCCACGTTTTCAAGAAGGACTTTCATATCTTCTACTTTTCCTGCTTTCTTAGCTTTTCTCAGCCTTGAAAGAAGATTTGTCAAATAGTTAAAGTAATCTTTAAGATTTCCTTCAACGAGAACAAAATACATAAATATGGTGAGTATAAAATTCGAAAGTAAGGATATGGTAAACTCTAAGTAACCTAACTTCAAAGTAGGGTTTATGGCCTTAAGTGCTAAAGGTGTTAAGAACCCAGATATTGTTGCCATTAAAGTTATGTCCCTTAAAAGTCTTTTCTTTATTTCCATAATAAACCTTCTTAGAGGTTAGTTTTGAAAAGAAAGGCAGTTGTTATTAAGTATATCAGAAATAAGGATAACGCCCCCAAAGTAGTAGCAAAAGGAACAGGATTCATAGCTGAAAAAATTTTAGAACTAGCAAAGAAACATAACATTCCTATAGTCGAAGATGAAAAACTTATATCCTTCCTTATTAATATAGACATCGGAAAGGAAATCCCTCCCGATACTTACAAGGTTGTAGCAAAAATCCTGAGCTACGTGTATACAATTATTCGCCCAAAATATCTTTCAAAATAGCATCAGAAATTTTATGTAAGTTAACAGTATACTTTCCTTCTTTAATAGCCTTCTTTATCTTTTCAACTTTCTCAGTGGGAACAGATTCCACTTCAACGTTAAGGTTTCCAGAAAGATCAACAATAACGCCTTTCTCTTCCTTGATAACTTCGGACGAAGACTGCTTTTTGCTATTTACCCTATTGGAAGGTAGATCTTTTCCTAAAAGTTTAAGTACTTCTGAGGAATATTCATTTATTTTCAACTTTCCATCCTCCAAAGGTTTAGAAAGTTCCCTTGACTTATTATATTATCGGAAAAAGATGAAAAAATTTTACTATTTTCCTTACTCACAGACTACAGCGAACAGCGATTACTATAGAGTAGAAAGCCAATAAACTAATGGTAAGTAGATACATCATCTTGCAAACCGTTTTTTAGTAAGAAATCTTGGTTTATCTCTATAGAAATAATTTCTCCATTTTCTTTTAACAAGTACTCCTTTTTATCGGGAGCAACTCTTTCATAAAGGAGAACTCTTTCCGCAAGTTCACGGAATATAGGAACAGCTACTTTACTCGCCCAGAGTTTTTCCTTGGGAAGCTTAGGATCATCAACAGTTACTGCAAGAACAAATCTTGGGTTCGTCATCGGGAAAGCACCTACAAATGACAGAGTAGCTTTCTCAGGATTGTAGTCTCTAAACTTTGGATCGTATTTTTGAGCAGTTCCTGTCTTTCCTCCAATAAAAAAGTTTTCAAGTTTTGTACCTATTCCGGTTCCACTCTCAACAACCATAGTTAGTACTCTTCTCATAATCTTTGAAGTCTTTTCAGAAATTACCTTCCTTTCCTTGATAGATGGAAATCTTTTTAAAACGTTACCCTTATCATCAACAATAGCTGAAAGTATTCTCGGTCTAACATAGTACCCGCCATTAACGAGAACAGAATACGCTACAGCAAGCTGCAAAGTTGTTACTGATATGAAATGACCAAAGGATAAAGTTGCAAACTCTACATCTTTCCACTTTTCCCACCTTCTCAAAATCCCCGGAGATTCGGCTGGGAGTGATATTCCCGTCTTCCTTCCGAAACCAAACGCTTTAAGGTACTTGTAATATTTTTCTTTTCCAAGTTTCTGAACAATTTTTATTATCCCTATATTGTCAGAAAACTTTATTACTTCCCATGCTCTTAACTTTACATCTTTTCCCCTAAACTCGTTGTGAAATACTTTTTTACCGACCTTATAGTAAGCAGGACAATCTATAATTGTATTTTCTGTAATCACTCCTTCGTTTATTGCAGCAGCTAAAACTATTGGTTTCATAACAGAACCAGGCTCGTATGGTGTAGTAACGAAACGGGCTACAAGGGGTTTAAAGGGATAACTTGCTGCTGCCAATATTTCTCCTGTATACGGGTCCATTAAAACTGCATTTATGAAGTTTGGATGCCACTTATCACCATACTTTTTAATTGTTTTCTCGAAAATGTATTGAAGATTACCATCAATAGTTGTAATAACGTTGTTGCCTTTCTTTCTTGTTAAAAAGACGGACGCATCTTTCCCAAGATATACTTTGCCTGTAGCATCTTTTAGACCAGATAGAACAACTTCATCACCAGTTATTATTTTTCTTTTCTCTAAAAGATGCTCAAGTCCTGAGAGACCTTCTCCCACTTTGTTTGTAATGCCAACAATTACAGATCCTACAGCGTAAGGGTAAACCCTTCTAAATTCAGAAACAAATCCCAAAATGTCTGGATACTTCTTTTTAAACCGGTTTTCGTTTGAGAGAGTGTAGTAAACTCTCAAAGCAACCAACACTGCTTTGAGTACTTTTTCTCTCTTTACCGATAACTCTTTTTTTAACCAAACAAAAGGAACTTTTATTGTTTTTCCCTTAAGTTTTACTATTGTATACTTCTTCTTGTAGGCTTTTTCTATGTCCTTATCTGAAATTTCAGAAAAGACACTTAAAATTTGGAGCAACAGTTCTAAATTTTCATTTGTTAACTTGTCTTTTCTTTTCAAGTACTCTCTTAGAACGTCTTTATCTCTTAAAATTATCCTTTTAAAAAGTTCTTTATCTTTAATTTCTGTAGGTCTAATGTAGAAAGAGAATATTCTCTCACTTGTAGCGAGAGGAATTCCATTTCTATCTAGAATTTTTCCCCTTTCAGATGAGATCCTAATCACTCCTTTAGATTGTTCTTTTACAAAGCTTATCCAGAAATCCTTATTAAAGTAGGTCAAAGATAGAAGTTTTCCAAAATAAATAACGACTAAGAATAAAGAGATAAAAAGAAAAAGATTTAATCTATCATCTTTGAAAGGACTAACGAATCTATAAAATCTAACAATAGCGTTCCAAAATACTCGAAGTAATCTCATTTCAAGTACTTAACCTCGTTCTCGTGAAGTATCTTCATATTTTTAGTTTGATCATCGACAGTCTTTGGATTTAGCTTTCTAAAAAATTCATTGGTTAAACGGTTATTTTCTTCTTTAAGTTGTTCTATATGCTTAACAACTTTTGTTATTTTAGCCCTTTCAGAAGTGCACTTAGAGCGAATACTTACAACCTTTAAGCTAATAGCAACCATCAGAATAAAACTTACAAAGTAACTTAACGCACATAGGTACTTCAACATCTCTTCCGTAAGATTATATTATTCCTACTACAAGTTATGCGCCTGTAGCTCAGCTGGATAGAGCCCAGGACTCCGGATCCTGGTGTCGCGGGTTCGAGTCCCGCCAGGCGCACCACTAAACTTTTTTAGCCTGCTTAATAATATTGTCAGGTATCTCCACAGGATACTCACCATCAAAACAAGCTGTACAGTAAAGATCCTTACTTCCACCGGCAGCTTTTATCATTCCCTCTAAGGACAGATATCCAAGGGAATCTGCTTCTATGTACTTACGTATCTCCTCTATTGAATGTGAGGATGCTATAAGTTGATCTCTTGTCGGAGTATCGATCCCAAAGTAGCAAGGCCACTTTGTAGGTGGAGAGCTTATCCTCATATGTACTTCTTTTGCACCAGCTTCTTTTAGCATTCTTATTATTTTTCTACTTGTTGTTCCTCTAACAATAGAATCATCAATTACAACGATTCTTTTTCCTTTTAAGATCTCAGGAATAGGATTAAGTTTGACCTTTACCCCAATATCCCTCATTTTCTGTTCAGGCTTTATAAAGGTTCTTCCAACGTAATGGTTTCTTATTAACCCCATTTCAAAAGGAATTCCACTTTCTTGAGAATATCCTAAAGCAGGAACAACGCCGGAATCCGGAACAGGAATAACAAGGTCTGCATCAACAGGATATTCTCTTGCTAAGATTTTTCCAAACTCTTTCCTTACCTCGTAAACGCTACGACCAAAGATCTTACTATCTGGACGAGAAAAGTAAACAAACTCAAAGATACACTGGGATATCTTGCAAGGTTCCTGTATAGGAATTCTGTAAGAATTCATCTGTCCATTTTCAATAACTATAACTTCTCCTGGTTCTACATCTCTTACGTATTTAGCACCTATAAGGTCAAAAGCACAAGTTTCAGACGCAAATACAGGACTTCCATCAAGTTCTCCCATACATAAAGGTCTAAATCCCCAAGGATCTCTTGCTGCAATTAGTTTTTTGTTGGTCATAACAAGAAGCGAATATGCTCCCTTTAGCTTTGAAAGGGCATCCATTAACTTTTCGAGAAATTTCCTTTTCTTTGACTTCACTATTAAATGGACTATCACCTCTGAATCGGTAGTTCCCCTAAAAATTGAACCTTCTTCTTCCAATTCCTCTCTTAAGAGTAAAGCATTGACTATGTTTCCATTGTGAGCAATAGCCATCTGACCATACTTATAAGAAATAACTATCGGCTGGATGTTATCTGAAGAATCGGAAGCTCCAGATGTTGAATACCTGTTATGCCCTATAGCAACATTACCTTTAAGAGCTTTTAGGTTTTCGTTTTTAAAGACGGACGAAACAAGACCAAAATCTCTGTAGTAAGATATCTTATTTCCATCAGTTACTGCTATTCCAGCACTTTCCTGTCCTCTGTGTTGAAGAGCATATAGACCTAAGTAGGTGTAATAGGCTGCATTTTCGTGGTTGTATATTCCGAATACTCCACAGAACTCCTTCATCTTTCCTCTCTTCCCATAATTAGTTACAAAGTTTTGAGATAGAGATTATAACAGTATAATTCTTTAAGTCTATCGAAAGAAAAAATAAGAGGAGGCTTAAAAGAAATGATTAAATTTGGAACGGATGGATGGAGAGGAGTAATTTCTAAGGAATTTACCTTCGATAACTTAAGGAAAGTTGCTCTAGCTCATGGAGAAGTTCTGAAAGAAGAAGGGGCAAAAAAAGTAGTTGTTGGTTATGATTTAAGGTTTCTTTCCGAAGAATACGCCAAGTTTACAGCCGAAATTTTAGCAGGATTAGGACTTGAAGTAGTTCTCTCCAAAGGCTTTTCACCAACTCCAGCAGTTTCCTTTGCTACGAAATATTTTGGATTTGATAACGGTATAGTAATTACAGCTTCCCACAATCATGGTAGATACAACGGATATAAGGTGAAGGAGTCCTTCGGAGGAGCAGCAAGAACCTCCTTTACAAAAAAAATAGAAGAGAAGATACCTTTAGTTGAAAATAAAGAAGTCCCGAAAGGTGATTATAAAGAAGAAGATATCAATACTCCTTATGTTGAAGGAGTAAGGAAACAGCTTGAATTATCTCTCTTTAAAGAAAGAGAACTACTAATTATTCATGATCCAATGTTTGGAGCTCAGCAGGGATTAATGAGAAGAGCCTTAGAAGGGACAAAACTCAGTGTTTGTGAAATCCACTCTTTTAGGGATCCTCTTTTTGGAGGAAAACACCCGGAACCGATAGTTGAGAAAAATATTACAGGACTTATGGAAAAAGTTCGCTCACTGAAGGCAGACATTGGAATTGCCAACGATGGAGATGGGGATAGGGTAGGAATAGTTGATGAGAAGGGAAGGTTTGTAAACTCTCAACTTGTTTATGCACTTTTACTTCTCCATATAGTCAGAAATAAAGGAAAAAAAGATGGAATAGTTGTGAAAACTGTTTCTACAGGTTATTTAGTGGACAGAGTTTGTAGAAAGGAAGGGCTTACCCTTGTAGAAACTCCAGTAGGTTTTAAAAACATTTCGGAAGTAGCTATGGAAAGAAAGGTTCTTTTTGGTGGCGAGGAGAGTGGAGGCTATGCCCTTATGAATTATCTCCCAGAAAGAGATGGACTACTTATGGGACTTCTACTTATAGAAAAGATGATAGCTGAAGGAAAGAAAGTTTCTGAGCTTGTAGAAGACCTCTTTAGAGAATTTGGAGCCGCTTTTTACAAGAGAGTTGACTTACCTGTTTCAGAAAGAGAAAGAGAGGCTTTGGAAAAGCTTAAAGAAAATCCTCCAGAGAAATGGAATAATTTAAAGGTAGAAAGGATTTTAACTATAGATGGTCTTAAGATTATCTTTGAAGATGACTCTTGGCTACTCTTTAGACCATCCGGTACAGAACCGGTATTTAGAGTATACGCAGAAATGCCAAGTGAAAATAGAACCTACGAACTTTTAGAATGGGGTAAGAAACTTTTAAGTGGAGGAAAAGTTGGATAAGCAGAAAGAGGTAATGAAAGATAACATTTACGTTCTCGGGGAAGCTATAAAGAAAGCTCCTCAGCTAAAAGGAGTTTCTACAGGTGTAAAGGGGCTCGATGACCTATTTTTCAGTGTAGAATGGGAGAATGGAAAACCTATAAAGAAACCGTTGGGGGGAATACCCGAGTATTCAGTTGTAAACCTTACTGGAACTCCTGATACTGGAAAGAGCCTTATTGCCGAACAGTTTACGGTAAAGCAGGCATCTTTGGGACAAAAGGTGTGTTTTGTCACTGTAGAAAGTCCTGCACCGTTTGTAGCAGCAGGGCTAAGGCAAAGAGCAACGGTTATGGGAATAGAGTTTGAAAAAATAGAAGACAACATAATCCTTATAGATGCTGCAAGTAATACTAAACTTCGAGATGATATTCCAACTATGCTTGACACTTTAGCTTACGTTTACAGAACTTACCATTGTAGAAGAACTGTCATTGACTCTATCACAGGATTGTTTGAAGCAAAGGAAATGCTAGCTAGGTCTGTTGTTAGAGCTTTTTTCAACTTTATGAAGAAATGGTATCAAACGGCTATTTTCATATCTCAAAAAAGAAGTGGGCATGACGAGCTTTCTCCGGAAGCAGCAGGAGGTTATGCGGTAGGGCACATTGTCGACTGTACTATTGTTCTATCCAAGGAAATTCTTCTTTCTCCATCTAAAGCAAAAGCCTACAAGAAAGAGCTTGGAGATATTGTAAGACTTTTCAGAATCGATGGATGTCGCCTTTGTGGGCATGTTACAAAACTTTACTTAATGGAAATCACGGAACTTGGGTTAGTAGAGATAAAACAGCCTCTTGTAGAATATTTGAAAAGTGTGAAGTAAATATTAAAATTTATCTAAAAAGATTTTTGAAACAGCTTAAGGGGCTTGTTATGGTAAATTTTCTCATAAGTTTATTCTCACTTCTTTTCATTATAACTACGTGTAGTAATGGTGCATCACTAGAAGATGTTTTAAATAAACTTGAGAACGACCTAAAAACAAAGAAATCAGAAACTATCATTCAAAAAGACCTAAAAACTTTGCAGGAAGTAAAGAAAACTCTCCCTGTTAACTATATTCCAGAAATCAACTACTTAATGAAAAAGGAAATAGAGAAAATTCCTGAATCGGGAATAACCAATAAAAAGAAGGAACTTTTAATTTCTTCTATTATCTATAACAGCTCCATAGGTGTCATGTTTCTTATTGTTGTTTTCACTCTAACTTTCTTCTTCCAACAGGTAAATACAAGACACAGAAACATATTATCAGTTTTTTCAATATTTTTATCCTCGATTTCGGTTATCTATAAACCTTTCTTTTTCTTTTTAGTAGGAACGGCTATTGTATTTAACCTTAGGCTAAGAAAGCCTGTTTTTACTATTTTTTTAATGTTGTTCTCCGTTATCTCCTTACTCTCGCAAAATATATATAATAACGCTTCGGCATACGTTTCTTCTTATTCTACCCTTTACAAGGAAAAAATAGAAAGAGATGGTTATGTTCCTTATTACCTAATAGACAAAGTTTTCAGTGACTCTAAAAAGGAAACAGTAGAGAAGATAATTAACCAGCTAGCTGTTGGTAACTTTGAAAACATTAAAGTCTTAAAAAACATAGCTGAAAACTCTAATAATGAAGAACTGAAAATAGCTGCTTTAAATGGTCTTGGATACTTTTACTTTATGAAAGGGGACTACGAAAAAGCAGAAAAGTATTTCTTAAAAGCAAACGGACTGAGTAAAAGCCCTATTCCAGAAATAAACTTGTACTTTACTTACAGTGCAACTTTACAGGTTGACAAAGCAGCTAAGATGATGGAAAAACTAAAAAGAAATGAACAGATAGTTATACCTGATAAACCGGTTCCTCTCTTAATTCATCTGCAGCCAAGACCACTAGAAACAAAAGTGGCATGGAACACTATCATTGCCCTTTCTGTAGGATTACTGTTGGCTTACATTCTTGTAAGCAAAATTCCTTTTGAATACGGTTTCTTCAATAGAAGCTTTAGGAAAATACCCGGTATTGGTTTTTACATAAATAATGGAGTAGCTTTTTTCATACTAATATTCATTGTTTTCCTTGTTACTAACTATATTGTGGTAGGTAAGTTGTTATGCTAAAGGGAAATCTAGAAAAAGTAGGAAACTTAGTAGATATTCTAAACATTTACCAGAGCAAAAAAGAACCTACAAAGCTCATCCTTAGATCCCCTTCTACAGAACTCGTACTTTGCTTAAAAGGTGGAAAAGTAGGAATCAAACCGGAAAATGGTCTATCTCCTGAAGCTACCCTTTGGAAGTTCCTAGAGGAGTGGGTTATTTTTGGCTTTTCTTTAAGTTTTGAAGCTCAAAATGCGAATGACTGTAGAATACCAACTCCTTTAACAATATTTGACTTACAAACGATAGTTGCAAATCCTTATTTAGAGAAAGTGGGGGAAATACCAGCCCTTTTCGTTATAGAAGAAGCAGACACTTCTAAATTACCTTCTGTGCTTTCTAAATTTTTCTTTGAAAAAGAACCTTTAAGCATTAAAGACCTTTATAAACTTGATTTATCTATAACAAAACTTGTTGAACTTAGGGAAGAAGATATATTAAAAATATCCAACGTTGACAAGATAAGTATCTTGTTACCTTATCTAACCTCTTTTGCATCTTTAGCCATAATTGCTGCATTGGTTTACTCTATTCTTCCTATTAATGATCTTACCTCCCTAACAAAAGAAAGACTTTTAGAGGGTCTTAACTGGGCTTTAAGAGAGAAAGTCTTGAGTAATGCAAATACGGCTGTTTTACCTGTTAAAGATTGCTTTGGAAACAACTTAATTTTTAAAGAAGATAAGATCATTAGTCCTGGCTGGGACAAGAAACTTGGTAATGGAAATGATTTTTACATAGAACTTCCTAAAAACAATTACAAACCTTTCTTTGCCATACCAGTGAAGTAAGATGAGGATAATTTTAGTAGGCTTTATGGGAAGTGGAAAATCTACGATAGGAAAACTTTTATCAGAAAGGCTTTTCCTTCCTTTTTTAGATCTTGACGAAGAAATCTTAAAAAGAACCGGAATGACCATTCCAACGATTTTTTCTAAGTTCGGAGAAGATACTTTTAGGGAACTGGAAAGAGAAACTTTGCTAGAACTACTATCCGCTAAGGAGTGCATAATTTCTACTGGTGGAGGAGCTCCCGTCTATAAAGACAATATGGATAAAATTAACGAAAGTGCTGTTTCTGTGTACTTAAAAGCAGAATTTGAGACGCTATGGGATAGAATTTCCAAAGACTCCAATAGGCCCTTAGTATCTCTTGGTAAAGAGAAAGTAAGAGAACTTTTTGAAAAAAGAAAACCTTTTTACGAAAAGGCTAAAATAAAGGTTAGGACGGATATTTACTCTCCATCCGAAACTGTAGATAAGATTCTTCAAGAGCTTAAACTACTTTAATTTCCTTGAAAGGTAAAACCATCCAACGATAGCTAAAACTCCAGACATTAGAAGAAGAAGAACATGAAAGTAGAATGCAACTGTTAATGCATAGGAAACTTTTATTCCTATTAGAGAGAATCCACCAACAAGACCAGCTTCGTATGTCCCAAAGCCTCCAAGACTATGAATTGGCAAAATTGTTGTTGCTTCTCCAAAAGTAGATACAAAAACTGTTTCAAAGAAATTTAAATCTATATTTCCAGCTTTCATAATAAAGAAAAAGGAGAAAAACTTGAAAAGCCAAGTTAGGAAAGAGAAGGCTATTAATTTTCCTACTGAAGCAGGCACTAGTATAGTCCTAATAAAGTAGAAAATCGATGCAATAATAGGAATTTTATCTTTAAACTTACTAAGGATTTTCCAAACAATTATTGATATTAAAGCTATTAAAATCATTAAAGTGAAGGAAAGCAAGATTAACTTACTTGTTTTTATAGAGATTATAAATGTTGAAACAATGAAAAACATTAAAAGAGATAAAAGATCGAGAATTCTTATAAAAATCAATCCAGTAGAAGATAGAGAGACTTCAACATTGAAAAGCTTTTTTAAAATTAGTGGAAATGAAACTTCCCCCGACCTAAAAGGCAGTATGTTATTAAAAAACGTGTGAACTGTTAGGACATTTAAGAGATCTAAAGTGGATATTGAAGGAAATATTACGTTAAACCGTTTAGCTCTAAAAAGATAAGTGAAAAGGTAAAAGGATAGAGAAAGAAAGAGATAAAAGAAGTTAAGACTATTTAAAATAGAATATAGGTTCTTAAAAACGTTAAACTCAAAAAGGAAATACCCGAAAACCAAAAGAATGAAAATAGATATCCCTATACTTAGCTTACTTTTCGTCAACGTTTATCGTTCTCTCTACAACATAAGGTTTTTTATCCTGAGATTCAAAATAAATCCTCATCAAGATTTCACTTATGATACCTGTCGTAAACATCTGAATTCCAGCTAAAATAAAGAGGACTGAAATAATTAACAGAGGTCTTCCACTAATTGGATGTCCAGTTAACTTTAGAAATATAAGGTAAATAAATGGAATGAATCCAAGAATAAAAAGAATCAGTCCAAAAATGCCGAAAAAGTGTATGGGTTTTTGCATAAATTTCTTCAAGAACCAAATGAAGAAAAGATCTGCTATTACTTTAAAGGTTCGAGAAATCCCATACTTTGATTTTCCATACTTTCTTGGATGGTGTTTTACTGGAATCTCTATTATCCTATCGCAAGAAGTTACAGTTGAGGCTATGGCAGGGATGAAGCGATGAAGTTCTCCGTAAAGCCTTACTCGTCTAATAACATCGCTTCTGTAAGCCTTTAGAGTACATCCGTAATCGTGAAGCTTTACACCAGTTAGCTTTCCTATAAGCCAGTTAGCAATCTTTGAAGGAAGTTTTCTTGAGATAGCAGCATCTTTTCTGTCTTTTCTCCAGCCACTTACAACATCATATCCTTCTTTTATCTTTTCTAAAAGCCTTGGTATGTCCTCTGGATCATTTTGAAGATCCCCATCCATCGTTATTATTACATCTCCTTTTGCAAAATCCATTCCGGCCATCATTGCAGGAGTTTGTCCAAAATTTCTTGCAAAAAAGATTACTTTTACTTTCTTATCTTTCTGGGCTATACTTTCTAAAACGGTTCTAGTGCTATCGGTACTTCCATCATCCACAAAGATTATTTCATAGTCGTAAGGTAACTTTTCTAAAACATCTTTAAGTTTGTTGTAAAGTAATGGGACGTTTTTCTCCTCGTTAAAGACAGGAATAACTATCGAAACTTTTTTATTCTCTAGCATTTAACTTCTCCTTAGGATAGTTTGATATCACTACAATTTTACGTTTTGTTAAAAACTCCTCCTTTTTAAATAGCAAGTAAAATCTTGTATTCTTTATATTTTTTAGGCGATTTTCTCTAGTTACGAAGACCACGGGTTCTTCTGACTTTAGCATCTCTTCGGCTTTTCTGAAATCATGAATATTCTCCAATTTTCCAGTTCTGAAATGATAGACGACTTCTGGACTTCTAAAGTGAAGAAAGTAAAATTTACAACTTTGACAGTTTTTAGCAAGGTCCCTTATAAGTTCTCCTGCTTGTGGTTTTGCCCTAAGTTCCTGTAAAGAAGGTAGTACTATCCATTTTAAAGATAGAGATGTAAGTATTAAGAAAACTACCGCTATCTTTAAAGGATTTGATTTCTTGAAAATTAGTATTATGGCAGCAAGGAGTGTAGGAGCTACTAAAAGGTAAGAAATAGGTGGAAACCCTTTTAGGGTAAAGGCGGCAGTAACAACAACAGAGGCGATTACAAGCAAGAGAACTATTAAGTAGTTTACCAACCTCTTTTCAAAGTTTAGAAGATACCAGCTTACAACTACGCTAAAAGCTGGGAATGAGGGCAGAAGGTAGTGGGTTAACTTTGTATGGGCTATTTGAAAGAAGGTAAAAACTCCAAAGAACCAAACTACTGAAAACATTATTACGTTGTCGGTAATAAACTTTCTTTCCTTAAACGCTTTGTAAACTGCAAAAGGAAAAACAAGACTCCAAGGAAGATATATCCATACATAGTTAGCAAGGTAATACCACCATTGAGTAGGATGCCCTGGAACTTTTGAGAGAAAACGATGAACGTTGTGGAAAAGAACAAAATCTTTAAAGAAGTGATAACCATGTTTCTTTAAAACTGCGAAGTACCAGGGAGTAACTATCAAAAAGAAGATAGTAAATCCTTTTATCCATGGAATTTCTTTTAAAGTCCTTATTAGGTCTCTTCTTAAGGTTAGGTATACTACTGCAATAATTCCAGGAAGAACTATTCCAACTGGACCTTTTGTAAGAGTTGCCATTCCGGAAGATGCAAAAGCAAGAAGATAAAATTCCTCTTTCTTTCTATGGTATCCTTCAAAGAAAAAGATTAAAGAAGCTGTTATAAAAAAGAGTAAAACTACATCTGGCATTGCTACTGTAGCCATTCCAACAAAGTAAACCATTGAAAGCAGAGTAAGTGCCGACCAAAAAGCGAGATTTTCACTTTTCCATCTTCTTAACCACCAGTAAAGAATTAAAACTGTAAAAACCCCAAAAATGGAAACAAAAAATCCTCCTCCAAATTCGTTTATTCCAAAAAGCTTATATCCTAAGACTATTAGCCAATAAACGAGTATAGGCTTGTCAAATCTGTACTCGTAGTTATAGTAAGGAGTTATGTAATCTCCCTTTTCTATCATTTCTCTTGCTGCTTCTAAGTACTTAGGTTCATCCTTGTCAAAACAGGTAAAGAAACCGTTAGGTAGAACCAGGAGTAGAAAAGAAAGAATCAAGAGTAAAAGGAACCTTTTATTCTTCATTTGTACCTCGCAATTTAATAAAATTGCGTTTATATTATACCTATAGACGGAGGAAAAGGGTAGTGAAGTATTTTAAAAAACTTCTAAAGTGCAACACTTGCGGCAATGTTGGGAAATTTACGTACATAGGTTCAAGAAATGTAAATAAGGAAGGGGACGTAAGAGACTTAATAGGGGATAAATGTATGTGGATAAGTTACTTTAAATGTCCTGAATGTGAAAGCATAGAAGTAGAGTTTCATCCGATAGGAGAAAAACCTGACATTCCAAAAGAGTTCTTTAAAGAGGTTGCTGTTGAGAAGGGAGAGTAAAATCTTATTTCTTTTTTTGGTTATCTTAAGCATTTCTCTGCTTATCAATCTTGATGTTAAAAATCTTTTTCATGAAGAGCCAAGGAGGGGAATTGTTGCCTTTGAAATGATAGAAAAAAAAGATTTTCTCCAACCGACCGTTCTTGGAGAACCTTACTTTAAAAAACCTCCCTTACACAACTGGATTTTGGTTTTATCCTCTTTCCTTGTCGGAGAAATCGGTGAATTCTCGCTGAGGTTTCCTTCAATAGTTGCCACTATTTTACTTGTTGTCGCTTCGTATTTTTTTGTCAGAAAAATCTTTGACTCTAAGGTTGCTTTACTCTCTTCTTTAATAACGGCAACTACAGGGACGTTGCTTTTTGTCTATTCTACAAAGTGTGAACCCGATGCTTTTTTTACCCTATTTGTCTTTTTATCTATTTTCTCTTGGTACACTCTTTTTGAAAGTGGAAAGAGGAAAAGTGCTTGGTTCTTTGGATACTTTTTTACCTCTCTTGCTGCTTTGACAAAAGGGCTACCTGCTTTTCATTTCTTCTACATAGCCGTAATCTCCTATGTCATAGTAAAAAGAAATCCAAAAATTCTTTTTTCTAAGGAACATCTTTTTGGTGCTTTAGGTCTTTTTCCTTTTTTCTCTTGGATAGTTTTAATACCGACCGAAAAAGCAGCATTGACACTTTTTCACGAAGTCTCTTCCCGATCACCATTAAACTTTTCTTTTCATAGAATCCTAGAAAGGTATATTACTTTTCCTTTTAGATTTTTTATTTCCACTCTACCTTGGTCTTTAGTAGTTCTAGTTGTTTTATTAAAGAAAAAAGAGAAAGTAAAGAATCTTTTAAAAGACGAAAGGATCTTCTTCTTGGTCTTAACTCTCTTAGGAAACCTAGCTGTTTACTGGTTTTTCCCCGGTTCGAGGATGAGATATACCATGCCAATTCATCCAATTTTTGCAGTAATAGTTGCTGTCTTCTTAAAGGATTTCTATCTTAAAAGAATAAATTCTGGAAGGTTTTTAATTTTTCTATCTGCCATTTTGACATCTTTAGTTATTCTTTTTTTGATAAAACTTTTACCGTCGACAGTTATCTTAAAGAACATGTTACTTTTCTACCTGACAGTGGCTATAATTTTTCTATATTTTAGGTTTTTCAAAACTGAGACAAAACATGTTGTAGTATTTCTGTCTGCCATTTTGTTAATCTTTAGAAGTTTTTATAATTCCTTCATAATTCCTGTTTCAAGTGTTAACAAACCTCCCTATAGAGAAATAGCAAAAGAAATTGTAGCCTTGTCAAAAGGAAAAGCTCTATGTTCAATGTCTTACAATTTGAAAATTCTTTTCTACGTAGAAAAGTTTAGAGGGGAAGTAGTCCCGTTATGTAAATATTCTTCCCAAAGGGAACTTTTTGTTTCCGACGAAAGGGCAAGCAATATTCTAAAAGAATTCTTAGTGGGAAAGAAAAAGATTTATCTTAACTCTTTCACCAAAAACGGTAATATTTCTTTTGCCGATTCCCTGAAAACAAAATCGCAATAAGAAGATATAGGAGTTTCTTGAGGGTTTATTTCTATAAGAATAGCTCCTTTTCTTTTAGCTATTAAAGGTAAAGAAGCTGCAGGTTGAACAAGGGCAGATGTCCCAACTGAAAAGAAGACATCTGCTTCTTCTGAAACTTTAAAGGCTCTTTCTAAAATGTACTCATCAAGACTCTCTCCAAACCAGACAACTCCTGGCCCTACAAGTTCTCCGCAATTTTTACACTTTGGAAGGTCTTCTTCTTTTAGCCCATTTAGAATTCTATCTTTAAACTCTGACTTACTAAGGTTTTTTAAAAACTTTTTGTTTGCAAAAGGAAAAAGACTTGAAAACTCATCTTCACTATACTTTTTTCCACAATAACGACACTTTCCTTCAAATATATTACCGTGAAGCTCTAAAATCTTCTTTGAACCTGCTACCTTGTGAAGACCATCTACGTTTTGGGTTATTAAACTGAATTCATCAAAAAGTTTTTCAAACTCTACAAGACTCTTATGTCCAGCGTTTGGCAAAGCTTTCGCTATAAGTTCCATTCTCCATAAATACCACTTCCAAACCTTTAAAGGATCTTCACTAAAAGCTTCAAAAGTAGCAAGCTCTGTTGGATCATATTTATTCCAAAGACCGTCTTTCCCTCTAAAGGTTGGAATTCCACTTTCTGCACTAATTCCGGCTCCTGTTAAAACAACAACTTTCTTTGATTCTCTTAAAACTCTTGCAAGTTCTTTGAATTTCTCCATTAAAAAATCTCCCTTGCTACAAGGTCTCCAAGGGTTTCTCTTTGTCTTATAAGTTTGTAACTTCCATTATCTACAAGGACTTCTGCTGCTCTTGGCCTTGAATTGTAGTTTGAAGACATTGTAAATCCATAAGCTCCAGCACTTAATACTGCTAAAGTTTCTCCTTCTTCTAAAGGAGGAAGTTCTCTTTCTTTTGCCAAAATGTCCCCTGTTTCACAAATTGGCCCTACAACATCGGCTCTTTTTCCCTTTCCTTCCTTAAAGGTAGTGGGGACTATATGGTGGTAGGCATTGTAGAGAGAAGGTCTTGCTAGATCGTTCATTCCTGCATCGACTA
This sequence comes from Desulfurobacteriaceae bacterium, assembly GCA_039832905.1. NCBI lineage: Bacteria > Pseudomonadati > Aquificota > Aquificia > Desulfurobacteriales > Desulfurobacteriaceae > Desulfurobacteriaceae bacterium. The sequence goes on from JBDOLX010000012.1 coordinate 16,938, forward strand.
TGTAAAAGAGTTTTTCGTCTCTTTCTTTCTTGAAGATAACTTTTGTGAGAAGAATTCCACAGTTTCCACTAATTCTTCTTCCCGGTTCCAATATAAGTTTTAGTCCAAGCTCTTTAACGATTGGAACTATTTCTTTTGCAAGGTTTTGAGATGAAACAAAAGGTTTTGACGGGTCGTAGTTTATCCCGAGCCCACCACCGGCATCAAAATATTCAATTTCTATTCCAAGAGAGAAAAGTTCCTTTACTATTTCTTTAACTTTCCTTGCAGCTTCTCCAAATGCCGATACATCTTCTATCTGTGAGCCTATATGAAAATGAATACCGATCGGATTAACATTTTTTAAATCTTTTGCAAGTTTATAAAGTCTTACAGCATCTTCAAAGTTTACTCCAAACTTACTGGTTTTTAGTCCAGTGGAGATGTAAGGGTGGGTTTTAGCATCAACTTCTGGGTTTACTCTAAAGGCAATAGGGGCAACCTTACCAAGTCTTTCTGCCACTTTGTTTATAAGAAAGAGTTCACTCTCACTTTCAACGTTAATCATAAGAATATCTTTTTCAAGAGCGTACTCTATTTCGTCTTCCCTCTTTCCTACGCCTGCAAAGACTATTTTCTTTGGGTCAATCCCTGCTAAAAGTGCTCTAAATATTTCTCCTTTTGAAACTGTATCTGCTCCTGCCCCAAGCTCTTTTAAAACCTTTAAAACTGCAACGTTTGAGTTTGATTTAACTGCAAAACAGGTTATATGAGGAACAGTAGAAAAAGCAGAATCAAACTCTTTAAACCAAAACTCTAAGGCAGACTTACTGTAAACGTAAAGAGGAGTTCCAAATTCTTTTGCTAAAAGTTCAACTTCAACGCCGTCCACTTTCAACTTTCCATTTTCGTAGTAGATAAAGGGAAAAATATCTTTTCTCACCGTCTACTCCTTTCTAGCCTTTTATCTATCACTACGTTTCCCTGTAAGAACTTTCTTGCAAAAGGGAAAACGTAGTCAGAGTAAATTTTACAATTTTTATAAGATTGCCCTTCTGTTGATAAAAAGTAAAAAGAGTGAAGCTTCCAGCCCTTAACGTAAAAAGTTTTGTTCTCTATTTTCTTCTGGAAAACAATAGAAATGATTAATAGGAACACCAGAGGGATAAAGGAAAAGAAAGGTCTTTTAAAGTAAAGCAATAAAGATAAAAGAATAACTACTGAAGCAAAGGTGAGTGGTATATTTGTGTGAATAATAAAAACTTTGGTTAAGGAGTAAAGTTCCTGGCTTAAAATGATAAGAGCTTTTCCTGTAAGATCCAAAAGGTCATTTATAAATCCAATTTTAAACAAAGTAATTTCTGCTAAAAAGGAAAGAATTAACAAAGGAACGAAAAGAACTGTTGCAACTAAGGAGTTTAGAGGCGATGCTAAATTTACAGTCCCAAAAAGGTAAAGAACCACCGGTAAAGTAAAAAGCATGGGTGCAAGAGAAGCCAAAAAGATTGTTTTCCATTTTCCTTTAACTATCTCCAAAGCAACAAATATTCCAAAAACGGCAAGAAAAGACAGTGTTGCCCCTACAGATTCTTTGTTGAGTAGAAGAGTGAATAGAAATACAACTCCCAAAAGGTATACAGGAGAAATTTTTCTAAAACTTTCAAACCCTAGGGAAAGAAAAAGGGACAAAAAGTAAGCTCTAACTACTGAAGGAGGAAATCCGGTAAGTGGCATTAGAGGAAAAAGAACCAAGCAAGAGGTTGTATAAGGTTTCTTAAACCTTAAAGTTTTGAAAATTAACCCCAAAAAACCAACTACTATCCCAACGTGAAGACCAGAAATTGCTAAAAAAGGGTAAAGCCCTGAAAGGGAAAAGTATGCTTTAACAGAAGAGGGAATTTCTTGGCGAATTCCCAAAGTTATAGCTCCAACAAGGGCAGAAACTGGATAGTTAAGGTTATCCTTTATCTTTTCGTAGATGGAAAGTCTGAAATCTTCAAAGGAACCTAAAAGAGGATTTCTACTTTTTAAAACTTTTCCATTTTTATCTACAATATCTCCAACTCTAATATTTTCATCAACAAAAATAACCTTTTGTCCCTCAAGGTAAGCAAGATGATTTCCTCTTGGAGTCTCTTTTATGAAGACTACTCTGTTGGGATTCTCCATAGATTGAAAGAATAAAAACATAAAAAAGAGAAGGAAGACTAAGATGACTCCCGGAATAAGCTCTATCGCTTTAAACCGCTTCGAGTAGTAAAAGGAAATTGCTAAGAAAAAGAGAACAACGAAGATAAAATAATCGCTACCTATACTTTTTAGTGCTAGTAGTAAAGAATCTAAGCTATGTAGACTACATGTTTTTCCATATTTAACTTAAGATTTTCTCTAAGTTCTCAAAGAAAGTCGGGTAAGAGGTTTTTATACACTCAACTTCGTCGATTTCAACTGGTTCTTTACATATTAGCGAAGCAATCACAAAAGTCATCGCAATTCTGTGATCTCCGAAAGATTTAACTTTTCCCCCTTTCAGTTTTGCTTTTCCTTTTATTACCATTCCATCTTCAAGTTCTTCAGCTTCAACCCCTAAGGTTTTCAAGTTCTCAACAGTGGACTTGATTCTATCGCTCTCTTTCACCCTAAGTTCCTTGGCATCCTTTATTACCGTCTCTCCTTCTGCTTGAGATGCTAAAAGGGCAATTACTGGTATTTCATCTATAAGTCTTGGGATTTCATCTCCACAGATTCTAGTTGCTTTTAGATTCTCTGTATATGAAACTACAATATCTCCAACTTCTTCGCCACCTTGAACCCTTTTATTTTCAATCCTGAAATCTACTCCCATTCTCTCCATAACATCTAAAATTCCTGTTCTCGTTGGGTTCAAAATAACATCTTTCAGCAGAACCTCTGAACCTGGAGTTATTGCTGCTCCTACCATAAAGAACGCAGCAGAAGATATATCAGCAGGAACATCTATTTCTAAATCCCTTTCAAGTTCTCTATTTTTCCCAAGGGAAACTTTTAAATCCTCTACAATAACATCAACACCAAAAGCTTTTAGCATCTTTTCCGTATGATCTCTACTTTTTGCAGGTTCTAAGACGGAAACCGGTTCATCCGTAAAAAGTCCTGCCAAAAGTATTGCGGATTTAACCTGTGCTGATGCTTTTGGACTTCTGTAATCAATTCCTTTTAAATTCTCTTTACCGATAATCGTTAAAGGAGGATACTTTCCATTTTCTCTTCCAAGAACTTCTGCTCCCATCATTCTTAATGGAATAGCTATTCTATCCATCGGTCTTCTTCTTAAGTACTTATCTCCAGTCAGAACCGAATAAAACGGTTGCCCAGCAAGTATTCCTGAAATTAATCTAATTGACGTTCCGGAATTTCCAAGGTCTATTACGTTAAAAGGTTCTTTTAAAGATCTTTTCCCTTTACCCTTAATGATTATTTCTTTTCCAGTATCTTTAATTTCAACACTAAGTTCTAAAAAGGCTTTTAGTGTATTTAAACAATCTTCAGAACGCAAGAAATTTCTAACAACCGTTTCTCCTTTATTTAGAGAACCTAACATAATTGATCTATGGGATATTGACTTATCGGAAGGAACTCTTATTTCTCCTTTTAAAAAACCCTTAAAATCGGCTTTGAACATTTTTCCTCCTTCCTACTTTATAATCGCTACCTCATTTAAACCTTCAAAATATTCAACTATTCCCTTAGCTATACCCCTTGCAATTTCTTCCTGATACCAAGTCTGAACAAGTCTTCTCCTATCTTTTGGATTAGTTAAAAAACCTGTTTCCACAAGAACTGCAGGACGACCGGGAGTCTTTAGAACAAGAATGTTCCTGTGCATATCCTTAATTCCATTTACAAGGTCATCGTTAACGTGAGCTTTTAAATTGTCAACTATTTCTTTAGCAAGTTTTGCACTCTCAACGAAAGTGACAGTTGCAGACATGTTTAGAAGAAGGGGACTTATACTCCAACACATAATATCGTTACAAAGTCTTACTTTCTTTGCAACTTCCTGGGCTGTTTCTTTTGCCTTTGCAAAAAGTGCTGGAGATGCTTTAAAGACAGTTACTCCATTCCATTTAGGATACTTTGGCATAGAGTCCGCATGAATGCTAACAAGAGCGTCAGCACAGGATTTAGCTGCAATTTCTGCTCTCTTTAGCAAAGGAACATAGGTATCTCTTGTCCTTGTCATTATTACTTTTATCTCAGGATGTTTTCTTAAAATTCTTCTAACCCTTAAAGCTATGGACAAGGTAATGTCCTTTTCCCTTATTCTTGGATGTTTTGAACGCACAGGCCAAACGGCTCCTGGGTCTTTACCACCATGTCCAGGATCAATAACAACAATCCTTTTTTTCCTGGGCTTACAAGCTATGTTTATAAAGTCTGAAAAGACATCAACTACTATTCTAAAAGGTTTTCCTCCATAGGGCTTCAAGGCAAAAATTTTGTATTGATGAGGATCTTTTAGATCAATCCTAACTTTGACATGGTAACTGCTTATTGGAATTACGTTCACTTTGGAAACTATTGGACTGTAAATCCATTTTGTTATTCTGTTTGCTCTCGCCTTTTTTATTTCAAACCAAAGAGTATTTCCTTTAAGATAAGACTTTATATTCTCTTTACCTATTTCTCCAGTACAGTCAAAAACAATCCTAGTTCTTTCCTCACTTGAAGAATAGCGGATCCTTTTTATAATAGGAGTACGGTATCCGTTGGCTTCCTCTTTAAAAAGTGGAAGGAGGAAAGCTCCCCCTAAAAGACTTTTCAGAATATCTCTTCTCTTTACCATGACCAAGCTATTTTAACACATAGTATAATTTTTAGCCTCAAAATCTAAAGTGAGGGACCTTTTATGGCTTTAAATATAGGTGAAAAAGCTCCAGAGTTTTGCCTTCTTGATGAAAACGGAAAAAAGGTATGTTTGGAGGATTATAAAGGAAAGTGGAGTGCCCTTTACTTTTATCCAAGGGATAATACGCCAGGATGTACAAGGGAAGCTCAGGATTTTTCAGAACTCCTTGGAGAATTTGAAAATCTTAATGCTGTTATCTTAGGGGTTAGTCCAGATTCAGTAGAAAAACATAAGCGATTTAAGGAAAAAAAGGGGCTAAAAGTTAAACTTCTAAGTGATCCTGACAAAAAAGTTATAGGAAACTACGATGTCTGGAAGTTAAAAAAAGTTTGTGGAAGAGAATGCTATGGAGTTGTTAGAACTACATATCTAATTGATCCTAATGGTCAAATTGTTCACGTTTGGGAAAAAGTGAAGGTTAAAGGGCATGCCAAAACTGTACTTAAGAAATTAAAAGAGCTTCAAGGAGGAGAAGGATAAAAAATGAACAAGAGAATAAAGGAATTAAAATCTTATCCTATGGATAGATTAGTTAAAGCAAAGGAAAACTTAAAAAAACAAGGAAAGAAAATTTACGACTTCGGAACAGGGGATCCGAAGGAACCCACTGATCCAAAGATTAGAGAAGCAATCATAAATGCTATACCAGAAGTGAGTCAGTATCCGACCGTAAAAGGAAGAAAAGATTTAAGGGAAGCTATATCAAGCTGGTTTATGAATAGGTTCCACGTGTTTCTTGATCCAGAAAAAGAAATTATTCCAACCGCGGGATCAAAGGAAGCTATTTTCCACTTCCCATTAGTATTTATAGATACAGATAGCCATAAGAAAAAGGTAATCTTTGGAACGCCTGCTTATCCCGTTTATGAGAGAGGAACTCTTTTTGCAGGTGGCGAACCTTATCCTATAAAACTTGAATATGAAGAAGGTTTTCTCTTAAGACTAGATAAATTGCCAAAATCCTTACTGGAAGAAACAGCAATAGCTTGGATTAACTACCCTCACAATCCAACAGGAGCAGTAGCTCCTCTTTCTTACCTTGAGGAAACGTATGGAATTTGCCAAGAGTTCAACATAATACTTTGTTCAGATGAGTGTTATACTGAGATCTACTTTGAAAAACCGCCTCATTCTTTGCTTGAAGTTGGAAAGAAAGGAGCTGTTGTTTTCCATTCACTATCCAAAAGAAGCGGAATGACCGGTTACCGTAGTGGATTCGTTGCTGGTGATGAAGAAATCATAAAAACATACCTTAAGTATCGTTCATCCTTCGGAGTAGCTTCTCAAGATTTTGTCCAACAAGCAGCAAAGGTTGCTTGGTCTGATGAAGAACACGTAGAGAAAAGAAGGGAAATTTTCCGCAAGAAAAGGGATTTATTTTTGGACTTTTTCAAGAAGATTGGAATGGAGTTTCTGTATCCTGAAGCAACCTTTTACTTTTGGGTAAAGCTTCCAGAAGGCATTGATGGAAAAACCTACGCTCTTCATCTTCTAGAATATGGAATAGTTGTTTCTCCCGGTGAGTTTTTCGGAAATGGTGGGGAAGGATTTATAAGACTTGCGCTTGTTCCAACACTTGAAGAGTGTAAAGAAGCTATCAGGATTTGGGAAAAAGCCCATCAAACTTTTTTGGAGAAGGTAAATGCAAATAAGGGATAAAAGAAAGAAAATAATCGTTGACATTAATCTCTCGCCAATTTTGGATTTATCTCTTATGCTTGTTATATTTTTGGCAGTCACAACCGAGTTTATCTCCGGTGGTGAGATAAAAGTTCAAGTTCCTAAAGGCGGTAGCGGTATTCATTCACAAGAAGAAGTTGTAAAAATCGTTATTGATAAATGGGGCAAAATCTATTACCAAGGCAAAACCTATCAAGATCCTGCAAAAGTAGCTGCCCTTCTGCCAAAAAATAAAAGGATTTACATAAAAGCAGATAAGGAAGTTCCTTACCAGTTTGTTTTCACTATGCTTGATGCTTTAAGAAAGTTTGGAATTCAAAAAGTTTCTTTAGTGGGGCAGAGAATTGACTAAATGTTATGTAAAGACTTCTTCAGCAGAAGAAACAAAGGCTCTTGGGAAATCAATAGGGAATGGTCTTCCAAAAGGAACTATTGTTCTACTTTCTGGAGATTTAGGATGTGGTAAAACAACCTTAACAAGAGGAATAGCCAATGCACTTGGAATACCAGAAGATGAAGTTACTTCACCTTCCTTTAACATCATTCACGAATATGACTCTTTTGTCCACATAGACTTTTATAGACTTTCCAGCGAAGATGCTTTAGAAGATTTAGGACTTGATGAAATTTTGCTTGATGACAGGATAAAAGTAATAGAGTGGTTTGAAGTAGGGGCTAACTATTTAGAAAACTTAAATGTTCCTATTGTGAAAATTAACTGTCTTTTTTGTGATGAGAACGAAAGAACTTTTGAGATAATTGACCCGTCAGGAATTTTATGTGAAAAAATTAAAAAGGGAGGCTTTAATGTCAAAGATAGTTGACGTAAAGGCAAGAGAAGTTCTTGACTCAAGAGGAAATCCTACTGTTGAAGCAGAAGTTGTCTTAGAGTCTGGAGCTGTTGGAAGAGCTATCGTTCCAAGTGGTGCATCAACAGGTGAAAAGGAAGCATTAGAGCTAAGGGATAAAGACCCAAAAAGATACCTTGGAAAAGGAGTTCAAAAAGCTGTAAAAAATGTTAATGAAGTAATTGCTCCTGCTCTAATAGGACTAGAATCAACAGACCAAGCTGCTATTGATAAGCTAATGATCGAAATCGATGGAACAGGGAACAAAAGCAACCTTGGAGCAAATGCAATTTTGGCAGTTTCAATGGCAGTTTGTAGAGCATCAGCAGAAGAACTTGGTATGCCTCTCTTTAGATATATTGGTGGAACAAATGCAAAAGAGCTTCCAGTTCCTATGATGAACATTCTAAACGGTGGTGTTCACGCTGACAACAACGTAGACCTTCAAGAGTTTATGATTATGCCGGTAGGAGGAGAAACTTTCTCAGAGTCTTTAAGAATAGGAGTTGAGGTCTATCATACTCTCAAAAAAGTTTTAAAGAACATGGGACATTCTACAAACGTTGGAGATGAAGGAGGATTTGCTCCAAATCTATCTTCTAATGAAGAAGCTATTCAAGTAATTCTTAAGGCTATTGAAGAAGCGGGATATACACCGGGAGAAGATGTTTTAATAGCTCTTGATGCTGCTTCTTCTGAGTTTTACAAAGGAGATGGAATTTACGAACTTGAAGGAGAAGGAAAGAAACTAGGTAGAGAAGAACTTGTTGATTTTTACAGAAAACTTGTTGAAAAATACCCAATTATTAGCATTGAAGATGGAATGGCCGAAAATGACCACGAAGGATGGAAACTTCTAACTGCTGCTCTTGGTGATAAAGTTCAGCTTGTAGGAGACGACGTATTTGTTACAAATACAGAGCTCCTAAGAATTGGAATTAAAGAAGGATTTGCAAACTCTATTCTTATAAAGCTCAACCAAATTGGAACTGTAACAGAAACTCTTGAAGCTATTGAGATGGCTAAAAGGGCTAACTACACTGCCGTTATTTCCCACCGTTCTGGAGAAACAGAAGATACATTCATTGCAGACCTTGCTGTTGCAGTAAACAGTGGACAGATTAAAACTGGGGCTCCTGCAAGAAGTGAGAGAAACGCAAAATACAACCAACTTCTAAGAATTGAAGAGTATCTTGGAAGTGCTGCTGTTTATAAAGGACAAGAAGTTTTCTACAACTTAGAATTCTAATCCTTAGGGGGCTTTGTCCCCCTTTTATTAACAAAACTCTCTCTTTTCTAAGGTCAGCCTTCTTAGAAAAACCTTCCTTTAACTTACACCTTCTTCAAAGATATATAATTCCAACCTAATTTTTGGGAGGTCTTTTCTATTCGACATTTCATTCATATATTAGATTTAAACAAAATCAAAGGAGGTAAACTATGGAATTTTCAAAGATTATGGATAATGTAAGATTTATAGCAAAAGTTATTGAAAAAGAAGATCTCAAAAAAGTTGATCCTCATAAAGTAGCCAAGAAAGCTTATGAACTGTATTGGAAGGCAAACTGTGAATATGGAGTTGTTAACTCGTTCAAAGCTCTCGGAGTGTTTAACTTTGACTATGGGCAGGTAATGGCTATCTCTAAACAACTTCCTCACAAATGGAATACAATTTGTGGCGCTATTACAGGAGCTTTTTACCTATTTGCCCTTACTCTACCGGAGGAACTTCTTGAAAAGTCTGTCAAAGAGTTAATAAAATTCCACAACGAAACTAGGCTTCCAATTTTTGAGGGAAATAAAAAGTTCAACATTCCTAAAGTAGCAGTAGGTTCAATCCTTTGCAGAGATTCCATAATAAACTGGTGTAAAGCTGCAGGAATTCATCCAAGATCTTTTGAAAGAAGTGAAAGATGTGCGAGAATAACAGGAGACTTAGCTTATAAGACAGCTAAAATACTGAACAAATACGCAGATGCCCTTGTTGGAGCATAAAAGTAGGGAATGGATTACACGAAACTATATCTTATAGTTGTTGGTGCTGTTGCTTTTGGTTATGTTCTTGCTTCTATTTTAGTAGAAACGAATTTAGTTAACTGGCTCGGGCTAAAGACCATAAAGCTTTCTCGTTTGGGTATTCACCCTCTTTTAACAAACGTTCCAGTTATACATCTTGTTTCTCCCCGAGCTGCTCACATTGCTGCTTCGAAACTTTTAAATGAAGGAAAAGTAGAACCATTAGATCTTTACCTTACCGTTTTAGCTTCCAACTTTCCCATGCGTTTGATGTTTCTTTATAAGTATTTTTTCCCAGTTCTTATACCCTTAATAGGAGTAATAGCTGTTTACTACGGTATTTTGCGACTTCTTTTTGATGCTGCTATCCTTGTTGTTGTTTCAATAGTGGGGAGAATAAGGTATAAAAAACTCGAACCTTCTTTGCAAAAACTAGAAAAAGTAAAAGTAGAACTTTCACTTAGTTTCTTAAAGAAAGGATTTCTGAAAGGTGTAAAGGAAGCCTTTTCTTTTATTGTGAAGTTTACTCCCCTATTTTTCCTCATAGTTTTCCTGATGGAAGCAGGAATCATGGAAAAACTTGTTGAGTTCTTAAAACCTATTTTTGGAAAACTTGGTTTTGACTCTTTGGAAATTACCTACATTACAACTTGTGCCATAAGTCCTCCAGTTGCCTATGGACTCGTTAATGTAATGGTTGAGAAAGGTTATTCGGTAGCCCAAATCCTCGGCACAATGGCTGTTGGAAATGCAATGTTTTCTATTTTAAGGAGTTGGTGGATGTATCTCCTTCCGTACTACGTTGGACTCTATCCTTTGAAGGTAGTTGCTACACTTTTAATACTTCAGGCTTTTCTACCTGCGTTTTATAATTTTGTAATAGGGATTATTCTGGTTAATTTATCTTAAGGTTTAAAGCTATGGAAGAGATAAAGCTTTTAAAGAATTTTCTTTTAGAGTTAAAACTTTTTTCTATAAAAAACACCTCGTGGGCGATCTTGGTTGAGGGGAAAAGGGATAAAGCAGCCCTTGAAATCTTTGAGATTCAAAATGTTGTTGATTTAAAGGGTAGAAACTTTCACGACCTTGCAGAGGATTTATCAACAAGATTTGAAGGAATTGTTATCCTTACAGACTTTGACAGAGAGGGGGAAGTAATCTTTCAGAAGCTTTCGAAACTTTTGCCTGTTTATGGTTTAAAAATCGATAGTTCTTTTAGGGAAAAGCTTAGGAAAACAGGGATTCAGTTTATTGAAAAGATACCCAAAAAGCTAATACGCTAATAAATAAAGTCTTAACAGATTAATTCACAGATTCCTTGTTCAAATCCAGCAACAGTTAGTAGAAAGTTTCCCATCGATAAGAACATTTACCCTTTGAAAAAAATTTCTGAATAGGTTCGAAGTTTTCTGGTGGAATTGGATGTACGAAACCATTTTTAGAAAATTAGAAAAGAAGGATTAGAGTTTGTTGAAGCTTCTGTAGAGTCTATCGATACTTATCCAAGAACAATGAGTGGTTTAAATCCTTTGAAACTAAAACTTTACTTTGATAAAGAGGGTGTTCTTATTGGTGGAGAGGTTGTAGGTAAGATCAAGTATGTTTCTGGACTTATAGACTTAATTGGAAGGCTTGTATTTGAAAAGGCAAAAGTTAAGGACTTAACTACTTCTCCACCGGTATCTCCTTCTCCGTTAATGCCGCCTATCCAAATGGCTTTCCTTCAAGCGATAAAGAAACTTTAAGGGGCGGTTTGCCCCTTTCTATTCTTTTCATTGACTGATATACTGATAGGTATTATAATCTTTTCTTAATGAATGATGATTCACTATTCAGAGAGGTGAAAGTATGAAAAAGATTTTTTCTACAGTTGCTTTTCTATTAATAGGTCTGGTTACACTTTGGTTATTTTATTACTTTTACCTTCGTCACGTTTATGTAATTACCGACAACGCTTTTCAAGATACCCAAATGGTATCGGTATCTACCCAAAGCGTTTCTGGAAAGTTAGTAAAGCTATTTAAAGATGAATATCAGAAAGTAAAAAAAGGAGAACCATTATTTAAGATTGATGATGCGATTTATAGAAAGGAAGTGGGAGTTTTGGAAGAAAAGCTAAAAGCTTTAAAATCAAAAAAGGAAGAGCTTCAAAATAAACTTAAAAGGCTAAAAATCCAACTTTCCCTCAAAGTAAAAGCTAACGCTGAAGAGCTAAAAGCTATAAAGGAAAAGTTATACCAGCTTGACTACCAAGAAGAACTTGAAAAGAAAAATTACCAAACGACCCTCTCAAAGGCGAAAAGTAGGTTGAAATCTCTTCAGAAATCCTTAGAAGAGGCTGAGGCAAACCTTACTTACTGGAAAAAACAGTTTGAAAGGTATAAAAGACTTTACGAAAAAAGGGTTATATCTTTGGAACAACTTGAAAAAGTGGGGCTTAGCTATAAACATGCTGTCTCTCTTTTTGAAGCTGCAAACTCCCAACTTGAAGCTGCAAAAGAAGACATTAAAGCTGCTGAAAGTCTGAAAAATAGAGTAGAAATTGTTAAAAGTCAAAAAGAAGAGCTAAGAAGAAAAATTGAAGCCCTAAAGAAACAACTTTTAATTTCAAAAGCAGATCTAAAGAGGATTGAGGAATTAAAAATTTCTATAAAACAGCTTGAAAAGGAAATAGCTTCCCTAAAGCATCAACTCGAGAAGGCAAAAGTTCTCCTTTCTTACACCCTTGTCAAATCACCGATAGATGGAGTTATTGCCAAGAAATGGAAAGAGGAAGGAGATTTTATATCTCCGGGACTTCCCGTTTATTCCATTTACGATCCGAAAACCTTCTACGTTTTAGCTTGGATAGAAGAGGATAAACTGAGAGATTTCAAGGTAGGTAGCTACGTAAAGGCTAAGTTGGAAGCTTGCGGAAAAGAATTTGAAGGAAAAGTGTCTTCTATTGGATCTTCAGCAGGTTCCGTTTTTTCTTTAATTCCTAAGGATACATCTTCGGGAGAATACACAAAAGTGGTTCAAAGGGTTCCAGTGAAGATTAAGTTAGAAAGCGTTCCTCTAAACTGTATAAAACCGGGAACAAACGTCCTTGTTTACATTAAGAAGGAGTAAAGGGTGGGAAAGAAAGTTTACATTATCTCTCTCCTTATAGTTGCCGGAATGTTTATGACACTTCTTGATACAACGATTGTTGACATAGTTCTTCCCCATATGATGAGTAGTTTTGAAGCTGAGCCTGATGATATACAGTGGGTAATTACTTCTTACATGATCGCTTCAGCTATTGCAATGCCTGTTGTAGGATGGCTTGGAGGAAAACTTGGACATAGGAATACTTACCTTCTTGGAATAGGGCTTTTTACTCTTATGAGCGCTGTCTGTGGAATTGCTCCAAATCTTAGCGTAATGATTTTTGGTAGATCCCTCCAGGGAATAGGAGAGGGAATAGTGGTTCCAATGAGTATGGCACTTCTTTTTGAGCTTTTCCCTCCCGAGAAAAGAGGAATTGCAATGGGGATGTTTGCTCTTGGAGCAACTTTTGGGCCATCGTTAGGACCAACACTTGGGGGATATTTGGCCGAACACCTTGATTGGAGGTGGGTCTTTTACGTTAACCTCTTACCTGGAATAGTTGTTGTATATCTTCTAATGGTTTTAATGGAAGAGGACAGGAAAAAACACAAGGAAATCCAAAAGCTCGACCTTATCGGCTTTACTCTCTTGGCAGTAGCACTGTTTAGCCTTATTACTGCTCTTTCTAAAGGGAACCAATGGGGGTGGAGTAACGAAAAAACGGTAGTTCTTCTTTATGTATTTCTAGTTTCCTCTATTCTATTTGTAATGGTAGAACTTAAAGTGGAAAATCCTTTAGTAAACCTTAGACTCTTCAAACTTGAATTTTTCAGATACCCTGTAATCTCTCTTTCCCTATTTGGTATGGGAGTTTACGCCTCTTACTTTCTTTTACCTTTATACCTTGAAAAGCTTAGAGGGTTTCCAACCTTAGAGGCAGGGAAAATCCTATTCTTTCCAGCTGCTGCAACAGGAGTCATTAGCGTTATAACAGGACTTTTACTTGATAAAAAGATTCTGAGTTTTAGAACAGCAATAATTATTGGAACGACCCTTTTCATATTTGGAACATACATCCAAGCAAAACTTGACCTTTTTATGGGCAAGTGGGAAATAGTCCTTTGGCTCCTACCTTGGGGAGCTGGAATGGGGTTTTTCTTTCCAGCTTTATCTCAGCTTTCGCTTGGAAACTTTAAGGGAGACTCTCTTCGCCAAGCTTCGGCTCTCCAGAACCTTTTAAGACTTGTTGGTGGAAGTGTTGGAACTGCAATTTCAACTTACATCCTCATTAGTTCACAGAGTAAACACTTTGTAAACCTTACAGAAAAAGTTTCTCCTTACTCTCCACAAGTTGTAGAATTTACAACAAAAGTTAAAAATTACCTTTACTATACCCTTTCAACTCCAAAGTGGGAACTTTCAGAAAAAGCACAAGGAATACTTGGAAGTCTATTCAACGAACATTCATTCTGGCATTCTTTTGGTGATGCTTTCTTTTTTGCAACCATTTGTGGAGTTTTTACTCTCTTGATTGCAACGCTCATAAAGGAGGAAAACCTTGAAGAAGTTAATCTTTCTAGTGATGGTTCTAATTCCTAATTTGGTTTTTGGTAGACAGGTTAGCGATTTAAACGAACTTGTAAAACTTGCTCTACAAAATAACCCTGAAATTGAAATAGTAAGGAAAAAGAAAAACATCTCAGAATACGAGTTTAAGAAAGCTATAGGAGAATTTCTTCCTTCTTTAAAATTTGAGTATTCAAAAGTTCGCCTTTCTGACGTTCCAACCTTTAATATCGGACCTGCCGAGTTCTCCACTATGAATAAAGATTTTTACAACTTTAAACTCTCCCTTACTCAACCAATTTTTATGGGCGGGAAACTAATCCTTAACTACAAAATAAAAGAAAAGAAAAAAGAAGTTGCTTCTTACGAACTTCAAGAAAAGGTTTTAGAAGTTGTAAGAAACATTAAAAAAGACTACTACGAACTCTGTGAAGCAAAGTCAAATGTTGAAATTGCTCAAAAGTTCCTTGAAGCTGCAAAAGAACACCTAAAAACCGTGAAATCTTTCTATAGTGAAGGTTTAATTCCAAGAAGGGAACTTCTTGAGGCAAAAGTTAAACTCTTTGAAGCAAAAGAGAAACTTGAAAATGCTAAAAACTTTTATGAAATTTCTTTAGAAAAACTAAGAAAAGATGTTGGTGTTGAAAACTTAGAAGTAAAAGTAGAAAAACTTTCGTATGAACCTTTAAACCTATCTTTAGAGGAACTTTTAAACACTGCTTATAAAGTTAGACCAATTTTTAAATACCTTAAACTTCTAGAAGATACAGCTAAGTATGGTGAAAAAATAGCTTACAGCCAGTTTCTACCAAACCTTTTCTTAAATTTTTCTTATGAAAAAACAGATCAATACGTTGGAAGTAACTATTCAGCAACCTCCTTTAGTTTGGTTCTTCAGTTTCCGATTTTTGAAGGTGGAAAAAGGTACTGGGATTTAAAAGTTGCAAAGGAAAAAGAGAATGAAGTGCAAACATTAATAAAGAAAACGAGAGACCTTGTAAGACTTCAGGTAGTATCGGCATTTAAGAAACTCAAATCTTGCGAAAAGAGAATAGAAACTGCAAGAAAAATGGTCGAGGAGGCAGAAGAGCTTTTTAAAACTTCTAAGGAACGCTATAAAGAGCAAGTTGGAACTTCAACAGAAGTCGTTGACGCTATCGCCTATTATGTAAAAGCCAAGGAATTTTTAAACTCTGCAATAGCAAACTACAATAAAGCACTTGCAGATTTAGAGTACGCTGTGGGAGTTTCTAAGTTTTAATAAAGAGCAATGCCTTCTCATACCAGAGAAACTCCTACTTTTTCACCTATTCCTTTTTGAAGATCCTGCTTCAACTTAACAAGCTCTAATATATTTTTAGGGGATGGTGAAATTTCCACAATCATAGATTTCTTATAAGTTGGAGCAAGGAGAAATCCCCATCCTTACTTCCTTGACCTTATACCCTTTTCCTTCCAAAAACTTTATGGCTGTCTCGTAGGCTTTTGAAAGATCCTTACCTTTAACGACGGCAGGATTGTTTATTATCTCCATGACTTTTTGTATATCCCTTAGGGTTTCAAAAAATCTTTAAGCTATGAAAACCTCCACATCTTTACCTATAAACTTTTGCAATTCTTCTGTTAAATCTATAAGTTCCTT
>JBDOLX010000013.1 GCA_039832905.1 Desulfurobacteriaceae bacterium
ATCTCTAAGTTCGTGCCTGATCTCCTGAGGAGCAATTTGTAGGTATAACTCCTTCATTTTTGAAGCATTGACTAAAAAATAGTAGGTAATGAGAGGAACCAAAATTGTGTTGATAACTATTCCAAATACTGAAAAGAAGCCCGAAAATAGTCTTTGGAATATATCTCCTACTGGAAGCTGTCCAATCTGCAAGTAAATAGTCTTTATAACCTTTTCAAAAGTCGTAACATTAAAGTTCAACTTATGCAGAAAATGTTCTCCTAGGTGCTTATAAAGAAAAACATCTATTTTATTCGTAAGTCGCGGTAGGTAGTTAAAGAAACTTTCAATTTCGACAATTATCGTTGGTAAGACAATAAGGATTACGGCTGTAATAAGAACACCTATTACTGAAAGAGTTAAAACAGCAGAAACTACTTTATTCCTAAGAACTGCTTCTAACCTTTTAAATACCGGATAAGAAATATAAGCAATTGCTGATCCTATAAAGAATGGCATCATTACAGATTTCATAATAAATAGACCAAGAACCATTATGAGGATAGAAAAAAGGAAAAAAATCTCAGTTAGATATCTCTTCACTACTTAACTCCCTTATTCCTATAGCTGTGTAACTTACGGCAGAAAGTATAGTAAGCATAGCTGTTATTATGTAAAGTATTTTAATAAACTCTAATGGTATAAATCCATAAGTAGTATTTACAAGGGTCAAGAGTAAGGTTAAAAACTGAGAAAACGCAGTAGCTTTTCCAATTTTCGTTGGTTTAATTCTGTTAATTTTTCCAAAAGTGGCCAGAAGCCAACCTCCAATAAGGAGGATAATATCCCTACTTATCACAAAAATGGTCAGCCATACAGGAATTATCCTATCTACATAAGAAAGGAGAATAAATCCTGAGTTTATTAGAGCCTTATCTGCTAACGGATCCAAAATTACTCCTAAAGTTGTTATCTGATTAAGCTTCCTTGCTAAGTATCCATCTAAAGCATCACTGATGGCAGCAACGAAGAAAATAAAAAGGGCCAATTTGAAATTCTTGTATAAAATAGCCATAATGAAGAAGGGAACTAGGAAACCTCTAAGCAAAGTCACGAGAGTTGGAACACTTACCATTTAAGTCTCCTTGCAGGGAGGATAGATGGACAAGATCTACATTGAGAAAACTATTTTATCCTTTTTAGAAGAGGATTTAGGATCTTTAGGAGATATTACAACTTCTTCCTTAGAAAAGGAATATGCTAAAGCAGAAGTAATTGCTAAGGAAAATTTTATCCTTTGTGGTATTCCTTTCTTTGAAACAGTCTTTAAGGTCTACGATAGGGAAATTTCGTTTGAGTGGAAGAAAACAGAAGGAGAAAAAGTTTCAAAAGGAGAGACAATTGGATACGTAGAAGGAAATGTAAAAACTCTTTTAACATGTGAAAGAACTGCTCTTAACCTTTTACAACGGCTTTCAGGAATAGCAACAAAGACAAGGGAGTTCGTAAAAGCTTTAGAAGGTTCGAAAGTAAAACTTTTGGATACTAGGAAGACAACTCCAGGTCTTAGGTACTTTGAGAAATATGCAACAAAAGTAGGAGGAGCTTTTAATCACCGAATGGGACTCTATGATGCTGTAATGATAAAGGATAACCACATTAAAGCGTTTGGAAGTATAAAGAAAGCTGTTGAAAAAATAGTTTCATCTATCCCAGTAACAACAAAAGTAGAAATTGAAATAGAGAATGAAGGTCAACTAAAAGAACTTCTAAGCGTTATAGAATCAGTAGACATAGTAATGCTTGACAATTGGGATATAGAGAGAATAGACGACGCAGTTAAACTTTTGAGAAAAGAAAAAAACTCCTTAAAGATAGAAGTTTCTGGAAACATTACTTTTGATAAACTTTTAAAGTTAAAGGACAAAGATATAGACTTTGTTTCAACCAGCAAGATAATAACATCTGCTAAGTGGGTAGACATTAGCATGGAGGTCGTATGAATATTCCTCAGCTTAATGCCTTAGACGCTGTTATCTTGGTAGCCCTTCTATGGAACATTATTAGAGGTTTTAGTAAGGGAGTTATAGAGGAAATAATGTCAATATTAGGAATAATCATCAGTATAGTATTGGCCCTTAACCTTCACCGTCCTGTTGCCACTTTACTACTGAAGACTGAAAATTATGACCCTTCGGCAGGAATAATAGTTGGCTTCGTTATCTATCTGGTTTCATTCCTTATATTCAAATACATAGCTTTTAATCTGACTAAGCTAATCAAACTGACGCCTTTAGGAATATTTAACAACATCTTGGGGTTGCTATTTGGAATTGTAAGGGGACTAGCTATTGCTTCCATTTTTGTTTTAGGAACAGCTATGGTATCTCCTGAGAACTACTTGATAAAGAAGAGCCATCTTGGTGGAATTACTGTTCCACTAATAGATAAGGCTATATCTCTCATGCCAAAGTCTACACGGGAACATTTAGAAGAGAATTGGAGTATTGCTCGAGAATACCTTTTAGAGAACTTCAAAGAATGGATAAAAAACGGGGAAGAAAAGGTTGAAAATAAGGTAAGGGGGGAGGCTTAGAGCCTACACCCCGCAAGAAGCCATATGTTTCATTAGGTCTCCAAGCCTTACAGAGTATCCCCACTCATTATCATACCAAGCAAGGATTTTGACAAGATTTCCGTTGATTACATCTGTACTCTTTCCATCAACAATTGCAGAGTGTGGATCTCCAGTAAAGTCTATGGATACAAGTTCCTCTTCTGTATAGGCAAGAATACCCTTTAGTTCCCCTTCCGCAGCTTCTTTAAGGGCTTGGTTAACATCTTCTTTTGTTACTTCTTTTTCCACCACGCAGACAAAGTCTATAAGGGATACATCAGGAGTTGGTACTCTGATAGAGATTCCATTAAACTTACCTTTAAGCTCTGGAATTACAAGTCCAACAGCCTTTGCCGCACCTGTTGAAGTTGGAACCATAGACAGAGCTGCAGCTCTTGCTCTTCTTAAATCTTTGTGAGGAGCATCAAGAAGCCTTTGATCTGCAGTGTAAGAGTGAACAGTTGTTAAGAAACCAGACTCTATACCAAAGTTTTTAAGAAGCACCTTGGCAACTGGAGCCAAACAGTTTGTTGTACAAGAAGCGTTGGAAACAATAAAGTGCTTATTAGGATCGTAACTTTCGTGGTTAACTCCCATAACAATCGTTATATCAGGTTCCTTTGCAGGAGCAGAAATAACTACCCTCTTTGCTCCAGCTTTAAGATGTTTTGAAGCTCCTTCTCTATTTCTGAATCTTCCAGTAGATTCAAGAACAATATCCACATCAAGTTCTTTCCAAGGAAGTTTTTCAGGATCTGGTTCAGAGAAAACTTTAATTCTCTTACCATCGATGATTAGTTCATCACCTTCAGCCTTTACATCAACATCAAGTTTTCCGTGAACAGAATCATACTTGAAAAGATGTGCTAAAGTTTTTGCATCTGTTAGGTCGTTAATAGCAACAATTTCTATCTCTTCATCGTTAAGTCTTGCTCTGTGGAAACATCTCCCTATTCTTCCATAACCGTTAATCGCTACCCTTATAGCCATAGACTCCTCCCTTCTAAAAAAATTTAAGTTCGTTTAATGATAAACTTTCAGTAAAGTTTATTCAAATCGGGGAATATAGAAATGGAATCCCTCTTATTTGCAACCACTGTTTTCTTCGCAGCTTTAACTTTTATCTTTGGATACATAGCCCTTTCAGAAAGAAGAAAAAGAGAAAGAGTTCTTTCTTCCTTAAGAAGTTCTCGTTCAAAGGAAGAAGCTTCAAACCAGAAAACTGATGGGACTAAACTCCTTGCAAGAGCCCTCAGCCTTATCCACGAAGGAATAGTAATAATGGATCCATTTGGAAGGATAATTTTTACAAACCACTTTGCAAGGGACCTTTTAGACATAGATCCAAAAGACAAAGGGAAGTTTTTTTACCAA
>JBDOLX010000014.1 GCA_039832905.1 Desulfurobacteriaceae bacterium
GATGTAGGCCAATTTCCGTAATCTACTGAAGAAAATCCTGTTGTAGAGGCAACCGTTACAACTTGGAAAAAACCATAACGGAAAGCTTCCAAGAAACTATTATAAGTTCCACTCTTTAGCAAGATAAAAACTGTAAAAACTGTTGAAATAGCGATTGTTGAAAGATATCCTCTAACCTCGTAGTTGAAAAATAAAACTTTTAAGTTTCTTTTCCTAAAGGCTTTGTAGTATAGAAGAAAGTTTATAGAACTTAAAATCATAAAAAAGGAGATAACAAGCTCTGCCGAAAAGGATCTGAAAGCTCCTACACTTTCATTTTTTGTGGAAAAACCTCCTGTAGAAACGGTAGCAAAAGCATGATTTACAGAATCAAAAAGGTTGAGTCCACATAAAATTAGAAAAATAGTTTCCAGAATGGTTAAACTAAGATAAACAACAACAACCGCTCTTGCTACCTCCTTTACTTTTGGAACAATTTTCTCTTCTACAACCTTTGAAGCCTCAAACCTCAAAAGTTTACTTCCCCCTATTCCCAAAGAAGGCAAAAGCGTTAAAGTAAAGATTACAAAGCCAATTCCACCTACAAAGTGGGTGGTTGAACGCCAAAGTAAAACGCTCTTTGGTAGGCTTTCTATGTCAGTTAGAATTGAAGCTCCAGTTGTTGTGAAACCTGACACAGACTCAAAAAAAGCGTCTGCAAAGTTTTTAATAGTTCCTGTTTTTAAGTATAGGAACGTCGAGAGTAAAGGAAATAACAACCACACCAAGACAACAGTTAGTATAGACTCTCTGACTCCTAGTTCCTTTTCCTTAATCTGAATGCCAAGCAGGAAGAAAGAAAATGATAGGGAGAAAGGATATAGATAATCCATAAAGAGACCGTCTTTTTGAAAAAAAGAGTAAGTTGCAGGTATCAAGAAAGAAGTGGACAAGAGGAAAACAATAATAGAAACATTTTTGAAAACTACTAGAAAGTTCAAACTCATCTTTTTTTCTCAACAAATATGATTACATCACCTTCAAAAAGTTCTGTATCTCCCTTTGCCAAGAAAACTTCGTTTCCTCTTTTAATAGCAACTATTAAGAAAGGTTTTTCTATCTCCATGACCTTCTTTCCCACTAAAGAACTGTCCACCTTTAATTCTACTATGTCTAAATCTTTTGAAAGCTCTAAAACATCGAGAATCCCTCTCTTGCTCAAGGTTCTGTAAACTTTAGAAGCCAAAAGCTTTCTTGGAACGATCGGAACATCTATTCCTATTGATTGTGCGAGCTTTTCGTACTCGGGACGGGAAATTAAAGAGCATACTTTCTTGGCTCCAAGTTTCTTACAAAGAGTTGCTGAGAGAATATTTTCACTTTCACTCTCTCCACACGAAATAACAAGACTGGAATTTTCTATTCCTTCTTCCTTTAGGAATTCTTCATCCAAGAAGTCCCCGTGAAGGACTAAGAATTTGGGAAACTTTCCGGAAATTTCCTCACAAATCTTTTTATCGTGAAAAGCATACTTTACTTTGATGTTCTCCTGCTGGGAAAGAAGAGATAAAATTTCTAAACAGGCTTTAGAATACCCTAAGACGAACACCGATTTGATAGGAGAAAAGGAAATTTTTAAGCTTTTAACGAGATTAAAAACGTTTTCTTTTCTGGTTACTATATAAACATTATCCTCAGGGTATATAAAATTTTTTCCTGAAGGAAGTATTACTTCATTTTCTCTTTCAATAGCAACTATTGTAAAGTCTATTCTGTCTCTAAGATCTTTTAGTTCCGAAATTCTTTTGCCTGCCAAGAAATCATCTAAGCTCACAGAATATTTAAAAATCAAAATTTTACCTTCAAGTTCTACAACTGAAAGGGCAAAAGGATATTTAAGAAGATTTAAGATAACATCTTTTACTTCTGAAAAAACGTTTATTGTTTCTACTTTTAGGAAAGTTTTAAACTCTTTTAGTGAGAATGCCTCATTGCTGACTCTGACAATGATTTTCTCTTTTTTTAAAATGGATTTTAAAAGAAGGGATATTGCTATATTTTTTTCATCGTTTTCCGTTACGATGATAAAGAGATCAAAATCTTTTACCTTTTCTAAACATTCCAAAGAAAGTGCGCTACAGTTTACCGTAAGTAAATCATAGTTGAATTTTAGCTTTTCAAGTTTGCCAAGGTCTTTGTCCAAAACGGCTATCTCATGGTTTTCTTTTGAGAGCTCCTTAGCAAGGTAACTTCCAACCACTCCAGCACCAATAATGCAAACTTTCATTATAATTCCCCTATGGCAAGAAAGGTTTTTAAGTCAGCTTTAATTGTATCAGCATCAATATTTGGTAGCAGAGTTTTAGGTCTTCTTAGAGACATAACAATAGCAGCCTTTTTTGGAGCTACCAGCCTAACCGATGCTTTTTTTGTTGCTTTTAGAATTCCCAACCTTTTAAGGAGAATTTTTGCAGAAGGAGCTTTCAGTTCCGCTTTCACTCCAGCTTTCGCGAAAAAGTTAAAAAGTTCCCTCAAAGAAGCTAAGCTTTTTGCAGAGGAGTTTTTTTCCATTTTACTAATTTCCTTAATTCTTACCGTTATTCTTGGGGAAATTTTTGCTCCACTAATAATCAATCTTATTGCTCCAGGAATAGCAGGAGAGTACTTTGACCTTGCAGTAAGACTTCTAAGAGAAATGCTTCCATATATTTTCTTTGTAAGTCTTGTTGCTTTCTTTGGTGGAATACTAAACGGATTTGAACACTTTTTCGCTCCAGCTTTTTCAACTGCCCTTTTTAATCTCTCTATGATAATTTTTGCTTTTCTTCTAGCTCCAGAAATCTCAATAGAAGCTCTTAGCATCGGAGTTATAGTTGGCGGTATCTTTCAGGTTCTACTACAACTTATTTTTCTAAGGAAGTTCAACTTTCTAATTAAACCCCGTTTCAGGATATCAAAAGACGTTAAGAAGACTTTGAAAAACATAATTCCAGGAATATTTGGTTTTGCCGTAAGACAATTCTCAATGCTTATAGATACCGTTTTAGCATCTTTTTTAAAAGCTGGAGCCATATCGTATCTATACTATGCTAATAGGTTTGTTCAACTCCCTCTTGGAATGTTTGCTGTTGGACTTTCTCAGGTACTTTTACCAAGACTTGCAAAGAAATCTAGTAAAAAGGAAGACTACACTTTTGAACTTCTAAACGGCTTGCTTTTATGTGCTAGTATTGTTATTCCTGCATCCGTTGGACTTATCTTTTTTGGAAAACCTATAATTGATATAGTCTTCAATCACGGGAAATTCTCAGAGATTGCCCTTTCTGAAACATATCTTGTCCTTATCGGTTACTCAATAGGACTTTACTTTTTTTCACTAGAGAAAATAATCACGAACGCCTACTATTCATTGGACGAGTATAGATTTCCAGTAGTTGTTTCTGCCTCAACACTCATTTTTAATCTTTTTGTTAATTTAGTTTTGTGTTTCGTTTTGGACTTTGGAGTTTCCGGTTTAGCAGTTGGAACAAGTTTAACTTCTTTTCTAAATGTCCTTATTTTGTCTTTCTACTTTCAAAAAAGGGAGGGAATTGCTCTAATGAAAGAATTTTTTAAAAATCTTGTAAAATATCTTACTCTTTCAATTCCAGTAGCAATTGTGTCCTTTGTAGGAGCAAAAGTTTACTTCTTACAAGGAAGTTTTCTTTTAAAAGTTGCAGTTATTGTGGCAACGATAGGAATAAGTGCTTTTTCTTACTTTCTACTTCTTTACTTAACTAAAGATAAAGTTATCCGTTTGATAAAAACTTGACCTACTGGAGGAACTATGCATCCTATACTTTTCAAAATTGGCCCAATCACTATTTACACCTATGGAGTAATGGTAGCAATAGGAATTTTGGTTGGTTCTTTTATCCTTTTAAAACTTGCTGAAAGAGAAGGAATTTCTAACGAAGATATATCCGATACCGCTTTTTGGACAGTACTTGCAGGAGTAATTGGAGCAAGAATTTTTTTCTTTGTTTATAATCCTGAATATCTTAATCCTTGGTACAGGATTTTCTATTTCTGGGAAGGGGGACTTGTCTGGTATGGAGGAGTAGTTTTTGGAGCTCTTACAGCTTTCTTCTTTATAAAGAAAAGAAAAATACCTGTTTGGAAGTTTGCAGATATTGTTTCAATTCCTTTGTCTATCGGGCTTGGATTTGGAAGAATTGGTTGCACAATGGCAGGGTGTTGTTATGGAAAAGAGTGTCATCTTCCGTTTGCTATTACTTTTAAAGATCCAAACTCAGCTGCCCCTTTAGGAATTCCCCTCTATCCAACTCAACCGATATCTGCTATAGCCAACTTTCTAATAGCAGGGGTTCTTTACCTCCTTTACAGGAGAAAAAAAGCTGATGGGGAAATTTTTGGCTTTTACCTTATTCTTTATGGAACTTTCAGATTTCTAATTGAGTTTTGGAGGGCAACTCCAAAGGAAATCTTAAATCTTCTTAGCAATAACCAAGTAATAAGTATTATAATGGTGGTTGCAGGATTGATAATAGTTTACTATCGCAGGTTATTAAAATCGGTAGGAGGAACTTGATGGGAAGATACGCTTACTTTGAGGGGAAATTTGTCCCTATAGAGGAAGCAAACATAAACATACAAACGAACTCTTTTCATTACGGTACAGCTGTATTTGAGGGAATAAGGGCTTACTGGAACGAGGAAAAAAAACAACTTTTTGGATTATTCTTTAAAGAACATTACGAAAGAATGCTCCGAAACTGTAAAATCCTCAACCTCCAAGTTAACAAAAGTGCAGATGAACTTGTAGAAATTACCATAGAACTTTTAAGAAAGTGTCAACACAGGGAAGATACTTACATAAGACCTATAGCTTACTTTGCAGATTTAAAAATTTCTCCAAAACTTATTGGTTATAAAACTGAGATAGCTATATACACTCTTCCTCTTGGAGACTACCTAGACCTTTCCAAAGGTCTTAAAGCCAAAACTTCTTCTTTTCACAGAATCAACGACACTATGATTCCTGCAAGGTGTAAAGTAGCTGGTGCTTACGTAAACAGTGCTTTTGCAAAAACAGAAGCTCTAATGAACGGATACGACGAAGCAATTATGTTAAATCCTGACGGAACAGTAGCAGAAGGTAGCGGAGAGAACCTTTTCATAGTTAGAGAAGGAAAGCTTATAACAACTCCTTCTTACAGCAATATTTTGGAAGGTATTACAAGAAATGCAGTAATAACTCTCGCAAAAGAAGAACTTGGTATTGAAGTTGAAGAAAGACCAATCTTAAGAAGTGAAATTTATGTTGCAGATGAAGTTTTCTTTACGGGAACTGCAGCTCAAATTGCTCCCGTTGTTCAGGTTGACCACGTTGTTATTGGAAACGGTGAAATTGGGGAAATTACTAAAAAGCTTCAGGAAGTTTACTTCTCAATAGTTAAAGGTAAAAATAAGAAGTATTCAGACTGGTTAATTCCTATTTATTAAGAATGTCAGGGGGTTAGCCGTTCCCTGACTTCTTCTTTTAAAAAACTTTTCTAAAGGTGGAAAAGTGAGTAGATCTTTAATAAAAGGAAGAAACCTTCTATGTAAGGTAGATGTAAAAGATATAGCTTTCATAAATGCAATTTTTGAGTGGTATCACGAGGTAGCAACTGTTAGGACAAGGGACAGGAAAAAAGGATTAATAGAGCTTTGGATAGCTCCCGAATTTTTTGATGAAGCTTTGAAAGCTGTAGACTATCTTAAAAGTAGAGGATTTGTAAAAGAGTTTGAAATAGTAAAAGAAGTAGGAGACGATTGGCATAGGGAGTAATACTTTAATTCTATTCTTCGTAGAGACGTATAGGTACTCTTTTTAGACTTTCATATCTTTCTTTTAAATGCTCATTTTCTTTTCTTAAAATTTCATTTTCATTTACCAGCTCGTTGTACCTGAGTTTTAGATCTTCATATTTCATTGATAGTTTCTTGTACTTCTGCTCTATCTCTCTGTACTTTTCAACTACTTCATCGTATTTCTCATTAATTTCGTTGTATGCTTGCAGTAGTTTTTCATACTTTTCTTTATATTCGTTGTATTTCTCCTTGCAATTACAAGAATTTAATATCACAAAAAAAGCGAGAAGGAAAAGTTTCTTAGACATTTCCCCTCCTCCTTTCGAAGTAGTTGCGACTCATTTTGTAAACGCCTAGTAGATAAAAAACTACTGCAGAGTAAACAGTTGTAGACATACTAAAGAGTTTTAGGGCTAATATCCAAGTTATGGTTAAGCCCGGTATGTTTTTTAAACTATCTATATTTTCATTAAAAGAATAAGAAAGTCTAACTACAAATTTGAAAGCTTTGCAACTATGTTTTATATCTTGAATTACTTTATCGTAGATTTCTTCACTCACAAATGGGAGAAAGTTACTCTTATACAGGAAGACCTCGGCTATGTTCAACGGAATAGATATGAGAAATAAAATCGTTATGAAAAGAATAATAAATGACCACTCTTTAAAAAACAAGATTGCGTTTTCCCTAATTTCTTTTTCGAAACGGTTAATCTTCATCCTTCCATACAGCAAAGGGAAAAGAAATGGAGAAAGAAGTAATGGAACAGAAGAAACATTAATTGGTTGATATACATATACCAGCAGAGAGAAGCTAAGAAGAAGACTGGCAAAAATAGTGAAAATCAGTATAAACTTTCCACCCTCCAAGCTCTTCCTTGTTTTACTTTCATCTTTGAAAATCATATCAAGTAGTACGCGTCTCCTTTGAATAGCTATACTGTAGAGAGAATAACCTATTGGGATTGAGGTTAAGATTAGAAAAGTAAATACTGTTATACATCTATAAGGAAAAGTAATGCAAAAGAAATAATTAAGAATAAGAACTCCTTTTTATTCCTTTTCTCCTCCATCATCTTTTTTTCTACTCCTCCCCTTATTTAAACGCTCTATTATTATATTTTATTATTTTTTCTAAAGCAATCCTACGAGTTTCTTGAGTTCTTCGAGTTCTTTTGGAGTAAGGTTTCTATATTCTCCTTTCGGTAAATTACCAAGTTTAAGATTTCCAAACTTTATTCTTTTTAAGTACTTTACTGAATGTCCAATCTTTTCAAACATTCTCTTGACCTGGTGATACTTTCCTTCTGTCATCTCTATTTCTGCTTCAGACTCTGTTTCTCCTGCTTTTATGATTTTTACTTTGGCAGGTTTAGTCCTAAAATCTTTAAAACTTATTCCTTTCCTTAAAGATTCTACTTTGTCTTCTGTTAGTTTACCTTCTACTATTACGTAGTAAGTTTTAGGAACTTTCCATTTTGGGTGGGTTAATCTGTGGGCAAGTTCTCCATCATTAGTGATAAGGAGAAGCCCTTCTGCATCTTTATCAAGTCTTCCAACAGGAAAAAGTTTCTCAGGTCTTGGTACGTCAGTGATTAGTTCCATCACTGTAAGTTCCTTATCCTTAGTAGAGGTTATATAACCTGCAGGTTTATGGAGCATTAAGTAGTAGTATTCATCATAATCCACAAATTCGTCGTTTACCAAAACCTCATCTTTTTCAGGATCAACATGAAAACTAGGATCGCTTACTACTTCGCCATTTACTGTGACCATACCTTGTCTTATCAATTTCTTTACTTCCTGTCTTGAGCCAAATCCAGCGTTTGAAAGGAGTTTATCGAGTCTCATTATTAACCTCTATTAAGCTTTTTACTGTAATCGTATAAGATGCTAAGAACGTGAAGAAAATTAGGAGTGTAATCAGTATCTTAGGGGGAGGTGGAGATACAAAAATCTCAGCAATATCCAAAGTAAACATGAAGAAAATAAGGAAAAAGATAAGGTGAAAGATATACCCTTTTAAAAGAACATCCCTTTTGACAGTATCCACTATAAGGAGTTTTAGTGAGTAGCCGAAACCAAAAAAGGATAGAGTGATGAAAAGTAAAGACTGCAGAACGAAAGAGAAAGGATTGTTTCCCAAGAACTTGTAAAGAAGACTGTTAATAATACCTATTGCCAGATAAGTGAAAAGGTAAAAAGAGGTTCCTTGAAGATACTGAACCATTATTTCCCCGTGAAAAGGACTTTTTCTACAGAAAGTTTAAAAGTAAAGTAGATAACAAGAAGTTCAATGTTTAAGAAAATAAAGATTGTTAATGAAGGTTTGCTAATTAAACTTATTAGAAACCACAGGACTATAAATGAAATGATCACAAATGGTATGAACTGTAAAATCCAAGCTTTGAAAAGTTTGCTATTGTCAACATCCACTTTCAGGAATTTTTTTATGGAGAACATGTAAGAGAAAAAGAGCAGTGGGGGAGAGATTGCGTAAGTAAGTATCCTTCCTACGAAAGGAGACCAATCAAGTTTTACAAATAAGCTTAAGATTAAGCTGTTAAACATAAAAATGAACATAAAAGCGTAGGCGTAGGCGAAAAAGGCCTTTAAAAAATCTGACTTAGTAAGCATAGCCAAGTCCTCTTAGTTGGTCTAGTCTATTTCTCCAACCTTCTTTGACTTTAACCCAAAGCCTTAAATAAACTCTCTTTCCAAGAAGTTGTTCTAATTCCTCTCTAGCAAGTATTCCTATTTTCTTAAGTTTTTGGCCACCTTTACCTATGATAATAGCTTTCTGGGAGTCTTTTTCAACGATGATGTCGGCATCTATAACTAACATGTTTGGATCTCTATCTCCTGGTTGGATACTAACAACTTGAACAGTCACTGCGTGCGGTATTTCGTCCCTTGTAAGGAGCATAATCTTTTCTCTGATTATTTCAGAAACAAATTGGTCTAAAGGCATATCCGTAACCATGCCATCTTCATAGTACTTTGGACCTTCTGGAAGATAACCAACTATTACATCTAAGAGTCTATCTAGGTTTGTTCCCCTTGTAGCCGAAATAGGAACAATATCGTTAACAAATGGGAATGTTTTGTGAATCTCATCAATAAGAGGTAAAAGTTCTTCTTTTGGAACACCGTCTATTTTGTTGATAACTACTATTACTTTCGTGTCTTTTCTTTTCTCTTCACCGATTTTTTCCAGAATTTTCTTGTCAGCTTCTGTAAGTCCGCTCCTAGCGTCAATTAGGAAAAGTATTACGTCAGCATCTGGGATAACGCCAAAGGCTATCTCGTTCATATATCTATTAAGTTCAAACTTCTCCTTATGAATACCTGGAGTATCAAGGAAGACAATCTGGGCATCTTTCATATGTTTAACACCAACTATTCTATGTCTTGTTGTTTGAGGCTTATCAGTAACTATGGCAACTTTTGTTCCCAAGAAGCTATTAAGCAGAGTAGACTTTCCAACATTTGGCCTTCCTAAAATGGCAACGTAGCCAGACTTAAAAGTTTTCTGCTCTTCCAACTTTATCCCTCCAATACTTTTTTAGATTTTCTACATCTAATTTAATCTGCTTTTTTAGTTCTTCAATGGAACTAAACTTTTTTTCAGGTCTTAGGAACTTTAAAAACTCAACTTTTACCTCTTTTCCGTAAAGAGGAGGAAGGTTTTCATCTGGAATGTGAACTTCTAACGTTTCTAAGGTTTCTCCTTCCTCAACCGTCGGTTTTTTTCCAAAGTTTGCTATTCCTTTATAGGTTTTGCCATCAACTTCAAGAACTACTTCAAAAACCCCATAAGGTAGAAAAATTTTCTTCTCATACTCAACATTTATTGTCGGAAATCCTATTTCTCTTCCTAATTTTTTACCTTCCTTAACTTTTCCTATTACAAAGTAATTAAACCCTAAAAGCTTGTTAGCTTTTTCTACTTTTCCTGAGGAAAGTAATTCTTTTATTACGCTCGTGCTAATTTTCCTATTTTCTTCTTTTCTAATGGGAACAATAACTACCTCTATTCCTATTCTTTTTCCTAAAATTTTTGCTGTTTCAGCATTTCCAATTCTACCCTTTCCAAAATGCCAGTCTTCTCCTGCAAAAAGTTTTCTACATCCGAGGGTCTTTAACTTAACAAAAAACTCTTCAGGACTTAAATCCTTTATTTCCTTAAAGTCTAAATGCACTAGATCCACTCCAAACTGTTTAGCAAGTAATTCTCTTTCCTTTTCGGAAAAGAATTCCTTTTCCCACTTTCTAATAGATACTACTACAACTTTCTTACATCTTTTTCTTGCTTCTTCTATTAACAGTTGGTGCCCTTTATGGAAAGATTCAAATTTACCTACTATGCAACACTTCATAGGCTATCTCTTTTGCAGAACTTGTTCCTATTCTTTGAACTCCCAAATCTATGTAACTTTTAGCTTTTTGGTAGGTCCTAACTCCCCCTGCTGCTTTAACCTTTATTCTTCCGTTGGAACATTTTAAAAGCACTTTCACGTCTTCATAAGTAGCACCACGAATACCATAACCTGTGGATGTTTTTAGGTAATCCCAGCCGTTTTCTATGGCAAGTTGACAAAGTTTCTTTTTTTCTTCGTCTGTTAAGTAGCAACATTCAAGGATAAGTTTTATTACCTTTCCTTCGGATAGAGACCGAATAGTTTTCAGTTCTTCTTCTACTTTTTTCCACTTTTTTTCCTTTACATTACTTACGTCGACTACGACATCAAGTTCTCCTGCTCCTTCTTTAAGGGAATTCTCAACTTCTTTCAGTTTTAGTTCGAGAGGAATGGCTGAAAGAGGAAAGCTAATTACTGTAGAGATCTTCTCCGAGGGGAGAATTTCCCTTGCTATTCTAATATGCTTGGGGAAAACACAAAGAGTTGCGAAGTTAAACTTTATAGTATCTTTTGCTGCGTGAATAACGTCCCTCTCGGTAGTTGTGGATTTTAGAACAGAAAAGTCTATTTTTGAAAGGATAGAGTTTTCCATTATAGATTTCCTCATAAATTTTGTGAACTCAATTTTACATTATAAAAATGAAGGAGGGAAAAATGCGTTTAAATAAATTCTTAGCCTACGCTGGACTTGGAGCAAGAAGAAAGGTTGAAGAGTTTATAAAGCAGGGAAGAGTGACCGTTAATGGGGAAGTTATAGAAAATCCTACTTATGAAGTGGATCCTAAAAAGGATGTTGTGAAGGTAGATGGAGAGAGAGTAAGGCTTCCCAAAAAGTTTGTTTACATTGCTTTTAATAAACCTCAAGGTGTTTTGACTGCTATGGAGAGGGAACCGGGAGATAAAAGACCGATAGTTGCAGATTACTTTAGAAAGTATCCGGTGAGACTCTTCCCTGTTGGGAGACTAGACTACAATACGGAAGGCTTGCTAATAATGACCAATGACGGAGAGCTTGCCGAAAGGCTTGCCCATCCTAGATACCACGTCCCTAAAACCTATATAGCTAAGGTGAAAGGAAGGGTAACTCCTGCAGAAATTGAAAGGATGAAAAAGGGAGCATTACTTGTTGACGATAAAGGAGATAGATTTTTTGTTAAACCTCTTGATGTAAAACTTTTAAAGCCAACAAAGACTGGAAGGAATACTTACGTTCAAATCACAATAGATATTGGAAAAAACAGGGTTGTTAGGAGATTTTTTGATAGATTCGACCACGGAGTTTTAAAGTTGAAAAGGGTAGCGATTGGTCCTCTTAAACTTGGAAACCTCCCAAAAGGGACTTATAGAGAGCTAACTCCTGAAGAAGTTAAGAAGCTTAAGAAAGTTGCGGGAATGGAGGAGTAATGATCATAATTGCCGGTCCTTGCGTTATAGAAGACAGGGATACTCTTTTTGAAGTAGCAAGAAAGGTGAAAGAGCTTAAAGAAAGATATCCTGAACACACCTTTATTTTCAAAGCCTCTTTTGATAAAGCGAACAGGAGTTCCATTGATTCTTATAGAGGACCTGGTTTAGAAAAAGGGCTCTCTCTTCTTTCTGAGGTTAAAGAAAAGTTTAAACTTCCAATAACTACCGACATTCATGAATCTTGGCAAGCAAAACCGGTTGGTGAAGTTGTTGATATTATTCAAATCCCAGCTTTCTTGTGTAGGCAGACAGATCTTTTAGTTGGAGCTGCAAAAACTGGAAAACCTGTTAACGTAAAAAAGGGTCAGTTTATGGCGCCGTGGGATATGAAAAACGTTGTGGATAAGCTTGTAAAAAGTGATGCAAAAGAGGTTTTCCTTACAGAAAGGGGAACAACTTTTGGTTATAACAACCTTGTTGTTGATTTTAGATCTATACCTATCATGAAACAACTTAAAGCCAAAGTCATTTTTGATGCCACTCACTCCGTTCAAAGACCTGGAGGTTTAGGAAAAGCAAGTGGAGGGGATAGGGATTTTGTTCCTTATCTTGCAAGGGCTGCTGTTGCTGTTGGCGTAGATGGACTATTTTTTGAAGTTCATCCTGAACCAGAAAAAGCATTATCCGACGGTCCTAACATGCTAGATCTTAGCGATTTTGAAAAACTCCTAGGGAAACTTTTTAAGCTCCATTCTTTCATTAAGGAGAATTTTTGATGAAAGACGAGCAAATACACGAAGTAGTTGAGATACTAAGAGAAGAAACAAAGAAGTGGAACGTTCCTGTTGTTTCTTTAATGTCCCAAATGGATAGAGATCCTTTCAAGATACTTATAGCTACAGTTCTCTCTTTGCGAACAAAAGACGAAGTTACAGCTAAAGCTTCTGAGCGTCTCTTTCAAGTAGCAGACGATCCTTACAAAATGCTTGAACTTAGCGAAGAAGATATATCTAAACTTATCTATCCAGTTGGTTTTTATAGGCGAAAAGCAAGGAATATAAAGGAGATATGCAAAATTCTTGTAGAGAAATATAGTGGTAAAGTTCCTGATAGTTTGGAGGAACTTTTAGAATTACCTGGAGTTGGTAGAAAAACGGCCAATCTCGTTATTACACTTGGTTTTGGAAAACTTGGGATTTGTGTTGATACCCATGTTCACAGAATTTCTAACCGTCTTGGCTATGTTAACACGAAAACTCCAGAGGAAACTGAGTTTGCATTGAGAGAAAAACTTCCCAAAGAGTACTGGATAGAAATAAACGATCTTCTTGTGTCATTGGGACAGCACATTTGCCATCCAACTTCTCCAAAGTGTTCCATCTGTCCCATAAAAGAATATTGTGAAAAAAGAGGAGTAAAAAGGAGTAGGTAAATGGGAAGTCTTTCCCTGTTTACAGATCTTTATGAACTTACGATGATGTGCGCTTATCTTGACAATGAAAAAAAAGAGTGGTCTGCTTTTGAACTTTTTGTGAGGAAACTTCCTAAAAATAGAAACTACCTTGTATATGCAGGATTAAACGATGTTATTGAAATAGTAGAAAACCTTTCCTTTTCAAAAGAAGACATTGATTATCTTTACTCTCTAAAACTCTTTCCCGATTGGTTTTTGGACTTTTTAAAGGAATTTAGATTCTCAGGAAACATTTATTCTATGAAGGAGGGAACACTTTTTTTCCAACATGAACCTGTTTTAAGGGTGGAAGCTCCAATTTATGAAGCTCAGCTTCTTGAAACAATTTTAATGAATCAGATTCACGTATCTTCTTTGATAGCAACAAAAGCGGCTCGTGTTTTTTCCGTTTCTAAAAGAAGGACTTTAGCTGACTTTTCTCTTCGTAGAACTCATGGCTTTGATGCAGGGTTAAAGGTAGCGAGAAACAGCTACATAGCCGGTTTTGACTCAACCTCTAACGTTCTTGCGGGAAAAATTTTTGGTATTCCTGTCGTTGGTACCGTAGCCCATTCCTTTATTATGTCGTTTGAAAGTGAAGAAAAAGCCTTTAGAGCTTACGCTAAGACCTTTCCACAAAATACAGTCTTACTTATAGATACTTATGACACTGTTCAAGGGATAAAGAAAGCTATAGAAGTAGCAAAAGAACTGGAGTTAAAAGGTTACAAACTTAAGGGAGTTAGAATAGACAGTGGAAACTATATAGAACTTTCGAAGTTAGCAAGAAAACTTCTTGATGAAGCAGGTCTCTTTCACGCTAAGATAGTTATAAGCGGTGGGCTTGACGAATACAAAATAGAGGAAATTCTAAAAAGTCAAGCTCCTGTTGATGCTTTTGGAGTAGGAACAAAACTTGGAACTTCTGAAGACTCCCCCTACATAGACTTTATATACAAGCTTGTAGAACTTGACGGAAAACCTGTTATGAAAACCAGCGAAGGGAAAAAGATGTACCCTGGAAGAAAACAGGTTTTTAGACAAACCGATAAAGATATTGTTGCCTACTTTGAGGAAAAATTTGAAGGAGAACCTCTCCTAGAAAAAGTTATGGAAAATGGAAAGTTAATAAAAAAACTTCCAAATCTTAGAGAAATCAGAGATTACTTTATTTTCAACTTTGAGAACTTTCCTGAGGAGATAAAGGATATTCACCAGAAAAGGGAATATCCTGTAGTCGTAAGTGAAAAACTTGAAAGCCTTTACGAAAAGTTAAAGAACTTAGGGGGTAATCATTGGTAAGAATAATCACAATTGATGGTCCTGCAGGAGCAGGAAAGAGTACCGTTGCTAAAGAAATTGCTAAAAGATTTGGCTTTGTCCACCTAGATTCTGGAGCTATTTACAGAACTATAGGGGTTGTATGTAAAGAAAGAGGAATAGACTTAGAAGATGAAAGAGCGGTTGTAGAGCTAGTCCAAACCCTAAATATGGAACTTAAAGAGGGAAAGGTTTTTCTTAATGGAGAAGAAATAACTGAAAAAATAAGAACTCCTGAAGCCGGTTTTTTAGCATCAAAAGTAGCTCAGTTTAAAGAAGTTAGAGAAGTAATAGTTAGGATATTGCGAAAAATGGCTAAAGGAAAGAAAATCGTTATTGATGGTAGAGATGCTGGAACTTACATCTTTCCTGAAGCTGATCTAAAAATTTATCTAACGGCATCACCTGAAGAAAGAGCAAAAAGAAGATATAAAGAACTTAAAGAGAAAGGTTTTGAAATTTCTTTTGAAAGTGTTCTAAAAGAAGTTATAGAAAGAGACGAAAGAGACAAAAACAGAGATTTTGCTCCTCTTACCATTCCAGAAGGGGCGTTAATTATTGATACAACTGGGAAAAATATAGAGGAAGTAATACAAAGTATCTCTAAATTTTTGGTATAGACAGTTGACACCTCTTAATCCGATGCCTATATTAGCCACCGTCAAAATTGAATAGGGTTGGCGAGGAAGGGAAGGTTGACAAAGGAAGGTGAAAGTCCTAAATTACCACCTCGCCAATCAAACCCCTCAGGAAAGTGGAAACGAGG